>VXSV01000033.1:11511-31106 GCA_009837815.1 Acidimicrobiia bacterium | reverse complement strand
GTGTATGACTTTTCCGCCACCCCCATGTGGATCGGGACCTCGGCTGCCGCCCGGCCGAGATTGTTCGAATGGGTGGTGTCGGACTTTCCCCTGATGGACGCCATCGAATCGGGACTGGTGAAAGTGCCTCGGGTGCCCATCGACGATGATTCCCTCAACGAACAGACCATGTGGCGCAACCTGTACAGCAACACCGTTCCCAAAAAGGTCAATGCTCTCGAGGATCATCTCCAAGAGCCCCTGGACAGTTCGGTGAAAGCCCTGTACAACGACTACGAGAGGACCTTTGCGGCCTGGAGGGACAAGCTGGCCACTCCCCCGGTGATGATCGTGGTGGCCAACTCGATCCAGAATGCCGAGGGGTTGTTCGAATGGATCGCCGGACATGGCGGAGGCGAGGGCCCCAGAACCCCGGGCAGGCTGTCGCTCTTTTCAAACGTGGACGAACACGGGAACTGGCATGCCCAGCCCCGGACCATCCTGGTCCATTCCCAGATCGATCAGGACAAGGACCTCACTCCCAAGATCGCCGGCCTGGCCAAGGAGCAGGTGGAACGGTATGCCGAAAACACCCGCGACCGCCAGAAAGCCCTGCGGCTTCGGGCGATGAAACCCGGCGAAGCGCTGCGGCTGATGATGAACACCGTGGGAAAGGAAGGCCAACCCGGAGAGCAGGTCCGCTGCGTGGTCTCGGTTTCGATGCTGACCGAAGGATGGGACGTGAGCACCGTCACCCATGTCCTGGGATATCGGGCCTTTTCCACCCAGTTGCTGTGCGAGCAGGTAACCGGACGGGCCCTGCGGAGATCGAGCTACGAGTCATGGCGAGAGGGGCAGAACGGGCGAAGGCGACTGGAGCCCGAGTATGCCGAGGTGGTGGGTGTGCCCTTCGAATTCATGCCCAACTGGCCACCGAAGAACGAGCCGATACAACCTCCGCCATCCCACGTCGTGGAATCGGTGCCTGGCCGGGATGAGTTCCGGATCAACTTCCCCCAGGTGGAGGAGTATCTGCGGGTCCCACCCCGGCATCCGTTGCGTCTTGACCCCGACCGGGTGCAGCCCTACACCGTGCAACCCGATCTGTTCCCCACGTCGACGGTGCTGACCGGGGTCACCGGAGAGGAGAAGTTCATCTCGATCTCCGATGACACCCGCCGCGGGACTGTCCGCGCAACGTTGGCCGCCCGGATGGTGCGAAGTTTCGTGAATGGAGATGACCCCGAGGCACAGAGCCGGAGCCGAACCGCACTGTTCCGTGACCTCTATCGAGCCACCGGAGAGTGGCTGGATCACCCCGAGGTGTCCTGTCCCGATCCGATCTTGCTGTTGGGAGCAGAGCATTACCAGAAGGTCTCAACCGCCATTCTGAACGCCTGCACAGACACCAAAGACACACACAGAGAGAGAGAGAGAGAGAGAGCTTGGTCCGGTGATCTGACCGTCAAGCTGGGACAGCCCGCCCAGCTGGACACCGCCAATGTCTATTTCGAGACGACTCTGCAGTGGATCTGGCCACCTCCCAAGATCCAAACTGATCTGTCCGGGCAAGCCCCCACTTCCCTTGGCCCCCTGACCCACAAGTCCGAACTCAATCGGGCCGCCTGCCATTCCGCCCTGGAGCGCGCCTGCGCCCAACAGCTGGACAACCATCCCGAAGTGCAAGCATGGGCGCGCAACTTCGGACTGGGCTGGACAGTCCCCTACCACTTTCAGGGAGTGTGGCGTTCCTACCACCCCGACTTTGTGGCCCGCCTGACCGACGGCTCTCACCTGATTGTCGAATGCAAGGGACTTCCCGACGACAAATCCGAGGCCACCAAGGAGTACGTAACCGACTGGTGGATGCCGGCCGTCGCCGGAACGCCCGGTCTCCCCCACCGACGCTGGGGATTCGTGGAGCTGATCTCTATTCCGCTCATGTCGCACCAACTCGACAAGGCCATCAACAGACTCATGAGCGGAGGAGAACCATGAGCGCAGAAAGCTATTACCGGCATGACGCCGCCGACCGAATCAACCTCCCCACCGAGGAAACCCCGGCCGACCCCTCCGTGGTGGAGCGGATTCGCTACCAGACGCCCCGCCGTCCCGGGACCGACCCGGTGCTGGCCTGGGACCGTGAAACCCGCAACGGCCACGACGCGCCGGTGCTGTCGGTGCGGGAAAAGGTCCACCCCCAGGCCTTCTTGGAGCAGATGCAGAACGGCGAAAGGGGAACCGAGCTCAACCTGTTCGACGACTACAACGGACTCCCCGCCGACCGGGACATCTTCGAGCATTACCGGCACCGCCACAACTGGCAGAACCGGCTTATCTCGGGAGAGTCGGCCCGGGTGATGTCGTCGCTGATCACCCGCGAGGATCTGGCCGGAAGGGTGCAGGTGGTCTATTTCGACCCGCCCTACGGGATCGGGTTCCGCTCCAACTTCCAGACCGCCACCAACAACCTGAACACCGGCGATAGCAAATCCGACGTGCCGGTGGGCAACCCGGCCACCATCTCGGCCTTTCGGGACACCTACCGAAACGGCATCCACTCCTACCTGGACGCCATGCTGGAACGACTGCTCCTAATCCGAGAACTCCTGGCCGACACCGGAAGCGTATTCGTACAGATAGGAGACGACAACGTCCACCGCATGGCGCTGCTATGCGACGAAGTATTCGGCCCCGAAAACAAGATGGCCACCATCACCTGGCGGTCCACCGGCGGATCTTCAGCGAAAAGCCTGCCTGAATCGGCTAGCTACCTGCTCTGGTACGCCAAAGCTAAGGAATCAATAAAGTCGAAAGTCCTCTACCTACCACTGAGCCGCAGGGAGATAGTCGAGTTTATCAATACCTTTGGACACGCCCAGGTAGAAACGAAAGATGGCAATACCCGTAAAGCCACTCCTGAAGAACAGGCCGATCCCGATAGCCTGCCTGCGGGATCCCGACTGTACAGGACGATCGCTCTGACCTCACAAGGTGCCTCAAATACCGGCCGCACCTGCTGGTACGAGTACGATGGGGTGGCATACCACTCAGGGGACACGCGCCAGTGGCGTGTGTCCACTCCTGAGGAGCGAACACACACCAATGGGGCAGGTGGGGAGACACGCGCCAGTGGCGTGTCCTCTGCTGAGGGTCGGTCGCGTCCCTGTGGCTTGGACCGGCTGGCGGAGCTAGGCCGATTGGAGGGCACCGGTGCTGGGGGAGCTTTGCGGTGGAAACAATACGAGGATGAGATACCAGGCCGCCGTATTGACAATGTGTGGAATCAAAGAAGATCGCCTGGTCGAAAACGCTATGTCGTCGAAACCGCCGCGTCGGTTATTGAGCGATGCATCCTGATGGCCTCGGACCCTGGCGACCTGGTGCTCGATCCCACCTGCGGTTCGGGGGTCACCGCCGACACCGCCGAAAGATGGGGGCGGCGCTGGATCACCATCGACACCTCCCCGGTGGCGGTGGCCGTTGCCCGCCAGCGGCTGCTCACCGGCGCCTACCCCTGGTGGAACCTGGCGCGGGAAGACTCGGTGGACCCGGCGGTGGGCTTCGACTACCAGACCATCCAGCGGGTCTCCGCCGCAACTTTGGCCTACGACACGGTGAACGACCCCGAGAACACCATCGTCTTGGTGGATCGGCCCCGCGAAGACCGCAAGAAGCTCCGGGTGGCCGGCCCGTTCACGGTGGAAACCGAATCGCCCTACTCCTATGCGCCCTTCTCCGACCCCACGAACGGCGCAGACGACATCGGCCTGGCCACCACTGCCGACCGCGTGGCGGTGCTGGGCAGTCTGGAGGGGGCGGTGGTCCTGGACGGCGACGGCAACCCGTCCCTGACGGTAACCGAACTGGAACCCTGGCCCGATGCCCACCTCACCACCCACGGCGTCCGCTGCCAGGCCCCGGGACGCGACACCGAGTTCATGGCGGCTCTGATGATCGCCAACCCCGACGCCACCGTGTCGGCGCGGCAGGTGTCCCGGGCCGTGTCCGAAGCCCGAGAACAGCTACCCGCCGAGAAGAATCTGCACCTGGTGGTAGTGGGATGGGCCTTCGCCCCCGACATCGCCCCCTCCTATCGCAACTTGCCGGTGCTCCGCATCCAGGCCAATCGCGACTTGCTGATCGGCCAGCTCAAACCCGAAGACGCCGGGTCGTCCTACACGCTGCTGGGTGAACCCGACCTGTGTGTCCACCCCGAGGAAGGGGGGAAGGTCTCGGTGGAGGTGCTGGGATATGACACCTACGATCCCTCCACCGGCGGAGTGACTTCGGGAGGTTCCCGGCAGATCGCCGCCTGGATGATCGACACCCGCCACGACGGCGAGTCCTTCTATTCCACCCTGATCTACCTCCCCGCCGCCGAAAGTGACCGTCGCCTCAAAAAGCTGCTCAAGGCACTGAAGAAAACCGCGGCGGACGATGCCTTGGCACAGATCATCTCAACCCGCTCCCAGCCCTTCGAGCCCACCGGCCAGACAGTGGCAGTCAAGATCATCACCACCACCGGCGCCGAGATGACCAAGATCCTCCCAACCTCGCAGGTCGCACAAGCGGCAAGCCTGAGCTGACCAAATCCCCGGCGACAGGGTCACAAATCGGGTGACCCGTCCCTCCGGCTGTCGCTTTGAACAGCTCCGGACCGGCCCCGGCCCTTTCTGAACTCTATAGATCGGAGGGCAGTCCGAATCCTCCCCCCTCGTCCCGGTCATGGCCGGTGTAGAGGTCGCGTCCGGCCAAGGCTTCCTCGATGTCTGAAGCGTTTTTGCAGACATCGGTGGCTACGTCCAGACCCGGGGGGAACTGATCCGCAACATAAAGAGCCACCGCACAGGCCACTTCGGTGATCTGGGTGAACAACTCGGGAGTAGGCCTGACAAACCGTTCGTAACGGGCCTGCTGGCGCCACCTCTGAAGCTCTGTGACCCCCACTCGAGCCAAACGAGTCTCGATTTCGCTCTTATGCGGATCTTGGAGCTGAGGTAGCAATTCATCTATTTTGTGACCCCAAGGCTGCGCCTTAGGCGACGACGACAGGTGGATTAGCGCCTTCACCGCGGTCTCAACCGTCAGGTGACCGGCAGCGCAACCTCGGGCGAGCCTCCCTTCGTATGAGGCGAACGCCTTCATCTCGTCCCCATCCTCATCCATACGCCGCTGCGCAAAGGTGGGGATGAAACTCTCCTGAATACCTTCCAGCGCGTTCGCTACTTGGCGCAGCCGCTCCACGGCTTCTTCGTGGTCGCTTCGTGGCATCACCATCTCCTTGTCCCAATCGACCTCGCCAGGTTCCTTATCCATCATCACCAGTGCATGGACCTTAACTCTGTTCTCAAAAGATGTCACCACTTGCTCGGTACGCATCTTCCATTCCGGACGGTCTGTCAAATGAACATCCACAGACCATCCCACCTCAGCACGGGCCAACTCCTCAAGCTGCATGGTGATATCCTGCCTCCGGGAATAATCGAGGTCGTCGAAAATCACCATCAAGTCAATGTCACTGTGATAGCGGGCATCGCCTCGGGCAACTGACCCGAACAACAACACCCTTCCCGCACCGGCCTCGGCTAACACCTTCGCGGCGCGCTCCGCCTCCGCCAAGGTAGGAACAACACTCAAATCAACATTTTCCATCACAACCCCTCTACACCACTCCTTGAGCGACAATCCAAATGGTACACCGGAACACCCCTTGCAACAGGTGCCCGGGGTGGGACTTGAACCCACACGCCACGAAGGACACTGGATTTTAAGTCCAGCGCGTCTGCCATTCCGCCACCCGGGCCGGCACGCTGGGGATTGTAAGCGCACGCCGAGCCCCTCGCCCTGGAATAGCCGTTGAAGAGCAGCTTCATGACCCCGGCGGTCTTCTCGGCACCATCTCTTCGTCGGCAGCGTAGTCAACCGGGCAGAGATTCAGTTTTGGCTTTCTGCCCTGCGGCTCTACCCCTCACAGTGAACCACTACCGGATGCTGCGGTCTTCCCCCGTGCCTGTATTCTACCCGTCTATGGGTCGACGGGACTATATTCTGCACGAGCGCCGAGACGCTATTCGTTCTACGGCCGTCCAATACAACGCACGGTCAATCGCGCTTGCTGGTTCTGTCGCCCGACGCGAAGACACTAGCTCTAGCGACGTCGACTTCTTGGTTGACTTTTTGCCAGGAACCACACTGTTTGACATTGCTGGTCTGCAGATTGCATTGGAAGACATGCTGGGATGCCATGTGGATGTGGTCAGCGTGTCAGGAATCAGAGACCGTTGTCAAGGCATGCTGGCTGAAGCGATCCCACTGTGAGCCGAACCGACGAGCAGCTGATTGCCGACATTCTGGAAGCATCTCGCAGACTGGGAGAGATAGTGTCGGAGGGCCGATCGGAGTTTGACAAGAACTGGAAGGTGCAAAGCGCGGCCGAGCGACAACTCGAAATAATCGGCATCGCTGCTAGCAACCTGTCCGATGAGGCCATACAACACAGACCTGATCTGCCGATACGCGAGGTCAAGGCCATGCGGAATCTCGTGTCCCATGAATACTTCAGAGTCGATCCCGACATACTGTGGAACACGATTAGCAACAGCGTTCCTCCCTTCGCCTGTTTATTGGCAGCGCCGCCGGACGCCTGAGGGTTGTTAAACCTGGATCCACACTCATAATGGTGGGTGTGTCCGGGTCGGGCGGGTCTGACTCGTGAATCCACACTCGGTGTGAAACAGGCTCAGGCAACGCCGGAAGCCAGTCGGTTGCCGCGTCGGCTCTGCAGAGACCACCCGCAACGGGTCCGGCTATAGAGAGGCGATTATCCCGTCCAGCAGATCTGATTCTGAGATCAACACCTCGGTGCAGGCCAGGCGCCTGAGGGATTCGTGGGCGATCACCGCTCCGGCCAGGAGCACCGGCGCCCGGGCGGGGTCCAGGGAAGGGATGGCGGCGGTCTCGGCGATAGTCAGCTTTGCCAACTCGGCCAGGAGGATCGCCATCTGAGCGGACGTCATCGTGGAGTGATGCACGCGTCGGCGGTCGTAGGTTCGGAGTCCCAGGCCGATCGCCGCCAGGCTGGTCCAGGTGCCCGCAACCCCCACCACCCTGGACCGGAGGGGAAGACTGACCTCTCCCAACGCCTCGCCGGACTGGGCGAAGGCTGCCTGGAGTTGGGATCGGGGCGGCGGTCGGTCGCCCAGCACCGACTCGGTCATGCGCACCGAACCGAGTTGGAGGCTGACCGCCCGGATCGTCCCCTCTGTGTTCCGCCACACCAACTCGGTGGATCCACCACCGATGTCGACCACCATGCAGTTCTCGGGATCGGACAACTCCCCGACCGCGCCCGAAAAGGACAGTGTTGCTTCTTCGGCGCCGCCGATGGTCTCGGGGCGAAACCCCAACGCCTTCTCCGCCCGGTCCAAGAACGCCTCCCGGTTGGGAGCGTCACGCACCGCCGAGGTGGCCACCGCCCTGGCGGCGGTCACCTTCCATTCGCAGATCAACTGCCCGTAGCGCTCCAGCGCCGCCACCGTCCGGTCCACAGAGTCCTCGGCCAGGCCTGTCTCCGAGAGGCCCCTGCCCAATCCGGTGACCATCTGGCGGCGTTCCACCTCTCCCTCCGGCGAGACCACCAGCAAACGGGCCGAGTTGGTGCCGATATCCACCGCTGCTTTGTTCAAGGTTCTCTCCATTCGGGATTGGCCACCGGACCCTCGGGGGATTCGAGGACACAGGGAACCTCACAGTCCAAAGGCTCCACCAGGGGTGCGGCCCACTCCCCCACCGGATTGTCGTTGCCGGACCGATGGTCGGCGTAGTGGGCGTGGATGCACTTCACCCCTTTTCGGGCGCCGGCCACCCCGCCGGCGGGGCGGTGGCGGGCACTGGCGGGAACCTCGGAGTCGCGCATCGTGGCGTAGCGGCGGTGGGCGGCCTGCAGGCGGGCGCCGAAGGCCGGGTCGCGCACAGACCGGGCGTCCATAGCCTTCACCCCGCCCTCCGACTCGACCCGGGAGACCCTCTTCACCGCCAGGGGGCAGGTCAGCCAGTAACGGGTGGGGAAGGGAGTCCCGTCGTCGAGCAGCGGTGGGATCTCGACCACCACCGGCAGGCCCAGGTGACAGACCGAAACCACCCTGGAATCGGACCGGGGAGCCCGGCCGATCTGGATTGCCACCACCCGCCGATCAGCAGGCTCGGCCACCGGGTCCATCAGGAGTCGGCGGGCAGGTCGCTCCCGCTGAGATACCTCCACCACCGCGAATACCAGGGCTCGTCCTCGATCATCTCGGCCATCTCCACCGGATCCTCCGCCGGCGGGGTCGGGTCGGGGAGGCGGGGAGACACCACCACGAACGCGGTTTCTCCCTCCCTCACATACCCCAGCCGCTCCCGGGCCAGCCTTTCGATCTCGACGGGAGTGTGCAGGGCGTCCAGCCGTTCCTCCAGTTCAGTGTTCTGGGCCACCAATTCGTCCAGTTCTTCGGCGTACTCGGCTATGTTGGTGCTCTGTTCCTCCAGGCGATCCAGGACAGGCACCGCGTACACGGTGGCGCCCGCCGCCAGGATGGCCACACCCGCCAACCACAGCCACCGGTTTCTCCAGGAGCGCTTTGGTCTGCGGGCGGTCGTCTTTTGTTCGCTCATCGTCCCAACGTCTCCCATCCGCCGAAGCGCGCCCCCGATCCCAGTTCCTCTTCGATGCGGAGCAGCTCGTTGTACTTGGCGGTCCTCTCCGATCTGGCCGGCGCCCCGGTCTTGATCTGCCCGGAGCCTGTCCCGACCGCCAGATGGGCGATGAAAGGGTCCTCGGTCTCCCCGGAGCGGTGGCTGACCACCCGGGTGTACCCCGAGCGGACCGCCCTGTCCATGGTGCTCAGGGTCTCAGACAGGGTGCCGATCTGGTTCACCTTGATGAGGATGGAGTTGGCGACGCCTCGCCTGATTCCCTCGGCCAGGATCGACTCGTTGGTGACGAACAGGTCGTCGCCGATCAACTGTGCTCGATCGCCCACCTTCCGGGTTAGAGCCTCCCATCCCTCCCAGTCGTCCTCGGCCAGGCCGTCCTCCACCGAGACCAGGGCGTGGTCCTCTGTCAGGGAAGCCAGGTACTCCACCATCCCCTCTGTGGTGAGCTTCTGTCCCTCAAGGTGGTAGCGTCCGTCCCGGTAGAACTCGGAGGCGGCCACGTCCAGGGCCATGCCCACGTCGCGGCCCATTCGGAAACCGGCTTTCTCCACCGCTTTTCCGAGGATCTCCAGCGCCGCCCGATTGGAGGGAAGCTCAGGGGCGAACCCGCCCTCGTCCCCCACGTTCACCGACATGCCGCCGGAGGTGAGCATCCCTCGGAGGGTGTGATAGATCTCGACGCCGGCCTCCAATGCCTCTCTGAATGTGGGAAACCCGGCCGGGACCACCATGAACTCCTGTATCTCCAGGCCGTTGGAGGCGTGAGCGCCGCCGTTGATCAGGTTGAGCAACGGGACGGGCAGGATCCGGGCGGTAGGTCCGCCGAGATACCTGTAGAGGGGCAGGCCCCCTGCCGTTGCCGCGGCTCGGGCCACCGCCAGGGAGACGGCCAGGATGGCGTTGGCGCCCAGTTTCTCTTTGTTGGGCGAGCCGTCCAGGTCGCACATGGCCTGGTCCACACCGGTTTGATCAAGGGCGTCGCGGCCCACCAGGTCCGGGCCGATCAACCGGTTGACGTTGTCCACCGCCGTCTGGACGCCCTTGCCGGATAGCGCGGTCCCCCCGTCGCGCAATTCCAGGGCCTCCCGGGCGCCGGTGGATGCGCCGGATGGGACGCTTGCGCGGCCCCGGTAGCCGCCGGTCAAAGTCACCTCCGCCTCAACGGTCGGGAACCCGCGGGAATCGAAAATGCGGCGCGCGACGACCGACCTGATAGTGATGGGGACCATTTGTTGGGAAACGCTACCAGCCGGCGAGCGGTTTTCTGAGGACTATCCGCTTAGCTTGGCCCGTTCCCAGCGCTCCTCCAGTTGGTCGACAGCCAGGCCGTCGAGGGGACCCTCTGCCTCCATTTTCCGGAACCGGTCGCAAAAGCGGGCGATTGCCCGGCGGAGCGCCGTCTCGGGGTCGAGGGCCAGATGGCGGGCCAGGTTGACGGTGGCGAACAGCAGATCCCCCAACTCGGCCTCGGCGGACTCCCGATCCGACAGGGACGCAGACAGCTCCTCTAACTCCTCTGCGACCTTGTCCACCACCGGCGGGACCTCCGACCAGTCGAACCCCACCTGGGCGGCCCGGCGTTGGATCTTCACAGCCCGGGAGAGGGCGGGCATGGAGCTGGGGACGCCGTCGAGCACCGAGGCGTCGACGGGCCGGGGCTTTTCCCGTTGTTTGATCTGCTCCCAGTTGGCCTTCACCTGCTCGGCGGTGTCGGCAGCCACGTCGGAAAAGACATGGGGATGGCGGCGCACCAGCTTTTGGCGGAGACCTTCGGCGACGTCTTCGATGTCGAAGATACGTGACTCCGAGGCTATGGAGGCGTGGAAAAGCACCTGCAGGAGAACATCACCCAACTCTTCGCAGACCTCTTCGAAGGCCATCCAGTCGGGCTCCGGCTCCGGAGGGTCGGCGTCCTGGCGTCCGGCGTCCAGGGGGAGAGCCGCCAGGGCCTCGGCCAACTCATACGTTTCCTCCAG
This sequence comes from Acidimicrobiia bacterium, assembly GCA_009837815.1. Lineage (GTDB taxonomy): Bacteria > Actinomycetota > Acidimicrobiia > Spongiisociales > ZC4RG35 > Bin76. The sequence goes on along the minus strand of VXSV01000033.1, from coordinate 20,454 downwards.
GAGGTTCTTGACCAGGCTGTGGTGGGTCTGGCGACGGTCCCAGGGGCACTCGCCGCGCAGGCGGTCCATCACCTCCACCGCTCCTGCCAGGCCGGTCGGCCCGGCGTCGACATAGAGGGACGTTCGGGGACCGGCCAGCGTCGGGTCCACCTGTGACGCCCGGCAGCGCACCACCCTCTGTTGGGGACCGCCCAGGTCGACCAGCACCGCCACCTCCGGGTCGGCGGCCACCCGGGTGAGCCGCGCGCAGAAGTCGGCCAGTCCGGCTTCGGTGTCGAGGGCGGCCACCAGGGTGGGGCCGCGCAGAAGAAGCGGCGATGGCGGCCGGTGGGCGTTCAGCACCGCCAACCCCCCGTCAACCGGGTCGATCCCCAGCACTTGGAGGGCCGCGTCCAGGAACGACTCGGCGGGGTGCACCTTTACTTCCATGCCTTCTCGTCCGGCCAGGGAGCGGATCATCGCCACAGCTCTCTCCCCCACCAGAGGGCTGCCGGGGGTGGCGTAGACGACCGGTTCGCGGCGGGCGGCGTCCACCACCCTGGAGGCGATGGCGCGGTAGACCGATTCGAAGTCGTCGCCCGCCAGGTAGAGATCGTCACAGCTCGTCACATGCCGGAGGGCGGCCAGTTCCCGGGCGGCGGGGTGGTCGGTGGTGCGGAGAATCATCCGGCGGGATGGGTCGCAGAGGGTGGAAAGCGCCGAGGCCGGAACCCGGTCGAGACCGCCGGGACCCAACCCCATCACCACCAGACTCAAGAGGGAAGCAGGACTTGGGGCCTGGGTTCGGTTGTCCATCTCCCGTATTGGGGTTCGACCTCCACGTCCGATTCGGTGGCCGCTCCCAGGAACCACTCCTCGATCAATATGGTTCGCCGTTCCTCGTTGTATTCGAAGCGGATGTCGGCCTCGTGATCGGCCAGTTGGGGATCGTCCCTGTCGGTGACCACCAGGACGTGGAATCCGAAAATCGATTCCACCGGACCGTACGGGACGCCCACTTCGGCGACGATCACGGCTTCTGCGAATTCGGCCACATAGGCGCTTGCGGCCTGGCAGTCCAGCTCGCCCATGGTGTCGGACGCGTCCGGTTCGACGGATAGTTCGGCCGCCAGGGCCCCGATCTCCTCTCCGGAAAGCGCCCGCTCCAGGACCGCCTCGGCCTCCTCCCGGGTGTCGACCAGGACGTGGGTGGCGCAGACTTCGGTCAGCTCCGCCCGCCGGGACTCGAACGCCTCCTCCACCTCCTGGGCGCTGAGACCCCCTTCCCGGGCGGCCAGTTCCTCGTGCACCAGGTTGATCGTCTCCTGGGTCATGATGAACAGACGGACCAGATGGTCGGTCATGCCTTCCTGCTGGAGGGCGGTCTCATAGTCGCCGTGAAGTTCTATCAGATCGGTCCTGACCGTCTGGTAGGTGTCGGCGAGAATCGATTTGAGCGGTTCCCGGTCGGGGTGGATTCCGAACTCCTCGTCGGCCTTGGAGACCACCACTTCGGTTATGACCAGGCTGTGCAGACGATTGAGGAACTCGAACCTGTCGATGATCTCCCCCTGTTCGTCGACGACATCGCCTCCGACCAGGTCCTCGGGGCCTTCCACGTCGGCCATGTAGATGGAGTTGCCGTTCACCGTGGCCACCAGGTCCCCCTGGCTGGAGCAGGCGCCTGCGGTGAGGATGACGGCCAGGAACAGGATGCCCGAATGTACCCAGCGGGGCGGTGAAGCGCTTTTCATCATCTAGATGGTATTGCGGCGCGACTGCCTTCCGGCCGTCTTGGTTCTCGGCTGTCCGATGGCCACATTTCGCGGATGAAGGCGAGCACGCCAGGGAGGAGCGGCCGGGGGGCGGGAATGAACAGGGACCCCGTGTCCGGCTGGTAGAAGGCGCCCGGCGCCAGACGCTCGGCTCTCACCCGCTGGGAGTCCCGGAGTGTCACCCCCGAGAACCGCACCTCGTCCCTGATTCCCATCACCTCGTCGATACCCACCCGGAGGCACTCGACCCGGAGCTCCGCCACCCGCGCTAGGGCCCGGGCTCCCGCCGGCGGGGGGCCGTACCGGTCCTCCCATCCGGCCACCACCTCATCCACCTCCGACTGGGTGGAGGACGATGCCAGTCGCCGGTAGGCCTCCAGTCGCAGTCCCTGGTCGGAGACGTAGTGGTCGGGCAGGTGGGCTTCCACCGCCAGGTCGATCCGCACCGACGGGGCTTCGGACTCCTCGGAGACGGGGTTCCCCTCGAGTTCTCCCACCGCTTCGGCGACCAGTTCGGTGTAGAGGTCCAGTCCCACAGCCTGCAGGTGGCCTGACTGCACCTTGCTGAGAATAGAGCCTGCTCCTCTGATCTCCAGGTCCCTGAATGCAACATCGAACCCGGCGCCGAAGTCGGTGGCCCGGCCGATGGCCTGTAGCCGCCGGTGAGCCGCCTCGGACAGGATGTCGTCCACCGGGTGGAACAGGTAGGCGTAGGCGCGCTGGTGGGATCTGCCCACCCGGCCGCGGAGCTGGTACAGCTGGGCGAGCCCGATCCGGTCGGCCCGTTCGACTATCAGGGTGTTGACCTGGGGCAGGTCGAGGCCGGACTCGATGATGGTGGTGGACACCAGCACGTCATAGCGACGGTTCCAGTAGTCGATCATCACCTGCTCCAACTGGGCCTCGGACATCTGCCCGTGGGCCACCGCCAACCGGGCCCTGGGAACCAGGTCGGCCAGGCGGGCCACCGCATGCTCGATGGACATGACCCGGTTGTGCACATAGAACACCTGACCCTCCCGGAGCAGTTCCCGGCGGATGGCCATGGACACGGTCTGTTCGTCGTGGGGTCCCACATAGGTGAGAATGGGCCGCCGTCCCCTGGGCGGGATCCTGATGTGGGAGACGTCGCGGATACCGGTGAGAGCCATCTCCAGCGTCCTGGGAATGGGGGTGGCGGTAAGGGTGAGGACATCCATACCCACCTTCATCCGCCGCAGGGCGTCCTTGGCGGCCACCCCGAACCGCTGCTCCTCGTCGACCACCAACAGTCCCAGGTCCCGGAATTGCACATCCCGCGACAGCAGGCGGTGGGTGCCCACCACCACGTCGACCTCACCCGAGGCGATCCCGGCCACCACCCTGCGGGCCTGCCCGGGGGTGAGAAAGCGGGAGAGCACCGCCACTCCCACCCCGTGGGGAGAAAGCCTCTCCGAGAAGGTCTGGTGATGCTGCTGCGCCAGGATGGTGGTCGGACAGAGAACCGCCACCTGTTTTCTGTCCATCACCGCCTTGAAGGCGGCTCTCACCGCCACCTCGGTCTTCCCGAACCCGACGTCACCGAAGATCAGGCGATCCATCGGCCGGTCCGACTCCATGTCGGCTTTCACGTCGGCGATGGCCTCCATTTGGTCGGAGGTCTCCTCATATGGGAAGGCTGCCTCCAACTCCTGTTGCCAGGGGGTGTCAGCGCCGTACGAGAACCCCGCCGCCGAGGACCGGGCCCTGTGCAGGGCCACCACTTCCTCGGCCACCACCTGCACTTCGTTCCTCACCCGCTCCCGGGTGGCCGCCCAGTCCTTTCCCCCCATCCGCGAGAGGCGGGGCGCCTCTCCACCTGTGTAGCGGGTGATGAGCGAAAGCTGGTCGACCGGTACATACAGCCGGTCGCCGCCGGCGTACGCCACCAGCAGATAGTCACGCTCCACGCCGAGGATCGCCTCGGAGACCATCCCCTCGAATCTCCCTATCCCGTGCTGGTAGTGAACCACGTAGTCACCCGGAGAAAGGTCACGGGTGCCGACCGCCGTCCTCCTCGATGTGGGCGGGGCGCGGTGCGCACGGTGCTTGCCGGCCAGTTCCCGCTCCCCCAGGACCGCCACCGGCGGCGACTCGAGAACGAACCCCCGGCGGATGCCGCGGGGGATGATCGCCGACCCCTCACCGGTGAGGCTGTCCCGCCTGGGGATAGCGATTCCCTCCTCCGACAGCACCCGTGCCCACCGGGTGGCCGCCGCGGCGCCCTCGATCGCCACCACCACCCTCACCTCCTGGGCGCGAAGCCGCGACAGCGCCGCGGCGATGGCAGCTCCGTCACCTGGAGGCACTCCGAAGCTTTTCACCGCCAAAACTTGATCGGAGGGTCCCATGGGCACAGACGGCAGGTGAAGAACGGCACGGCGCGACAGTGCCTCCTCCAGCGACTGGTAGAGCCTGGGACTGTCGGCGGGCGTCGCCAGGGCATCGGACCAGGTTTCGGACAGGTCACCGGCCAGTTCCTCTTCTTCTGACACCAGGCTGCGGGAACGGCCGATCAGGCGGGGAGGGTCGGCCACCACCACCAGGGCATCGGGGCCTGCTCTGTCCAGGATGCAGTCGGGGGGAGAAAGCCAGGACATCCACGACTCCATGCCTTCGAACATCTGGCGCTGGGCCAGGCGGTCCCAGATGTCGGCGGCCCACGGGTGGGTGGAAAGGAGCCCTGCCGCGATGTCCGCGACGTTCGAGTCCGGGCGAAACTCCCGGGCCGGGTAGAAGGACACCCGTTCGCCGTGCTCGTCGGAACGCTGTGTCGAAGGGGTGAAGAACCGGACCTCATCCACCTCGTCTCCCCAGAAGTCGAGCCGGACCGGGCGTCCTTCGTCGGCCGGGTAGGCGTCGACTATGCCGCCTCGGACGGCCATCTCCCCCGGCGACTCAACCCTGGCGACTCTCTGGAATCCCAGTGCGGAGAGGCCGGCCGCCACCTCGGTGGGAGAGGTGGCCTGACCCCGGGTGATCACCAGGGGGGACGGATCGGAGGGGCTGAGGCGCTGGGTAACAGCCCTGACGGAGGCCACCAGGACCTGTCCCGGGATGGTTTGGGAGAGAGCGTGGACCGCCCGGCAGCGACGGGCCATGGTGGCGACATTGGGAGAGACCCTCTCGAAGGGGAGGGTCTCCCAGGCCGGCAGCAGCAGCACATCGCTGCCGAAGAGAGACATGTCGTCTGCCAGGTCCTCGGCTTCCCGCTCCTCGGAGACCACCACCACCAGAGGTGCGACGCTGTTTCGCGCCAGGGCCGAGAGCGCCACGGCGCGCGCTTCCGGGGCCACCGCCCAGCGGCCCGGGGGGGTCGGGAGGAGGGTCGATGGCCAGCTGTCCACCAGGGATGAAAGCGGCGTCGCAGCCAAGCCCAAAGAATGTTAGGGGGCCTGGGGGTCTAGCCGGTCGGGGTGATCAGCCCCTCTTTCCTGTACCATGCCACCAGCTTGGTAAGGAACTCCTCCGGCCCGATGTAGGACATCCCGAGTTCGCGGACCGCCCGCCCACCGTCGTAGCGGTGGCCGTGGCCGATGATTCGCACCGTCTCCCGGCAGAATGGCGGCTGTTTGCCCAAGAGCCGCCAGGCGCCCTCTATTCCCGCTCCCGCCGCGTAGGCCACCGGCCATGGCAGGTAGCGCATCTTGATCGGCCGTCCCACCTGCTGTCCCAGGATCTTCACCGCCTCCCGGATGCGCAGGGTGAAGGAGTTGAGAAGGTAGCGACGGCCGGGCTTGCCCCGGGATGCGGCCAGCAGATGCCCGCGGGCGCAGTCGTCTATGTCGACGATGCTCACCCAGGTGTCCATCATGACGGGAAGGCGGCCGTTGACCACGTCCAGGAGCAGCTTGCCCGTTCCGGTCTTCCGACCCGGCCCCTGGACCGAGGAGGGATTGACGATCACCAGCTCCAGGTCTGTGGCCTCGGCGATCACCGCCTGCTCGGCCAGGTGCTTGGAGCGGCCGTAGTGGGAGAGGTAGCTCCCCCGGTGGGTTGTCTGCTCGTCTCCGACTTCCCCTTTGCGCTCTCCCATCACCATCGCCGAGGAGGTGTACACCACGCGACGCACTCCCGCCCGGCGGGCCGCCCGCATCACGTTCACCGACCCGTTCACGTTCACTTCCGTCAGTTCTTCCGGCCGCCGGGGGCACATCACGTTGAGCCCGGCCACGTGGTAGAGGAGGTCCACCCCCTCCATGGCGGGCGCCAGCGTGTCGGGGTCGGTGATGTCGCCCCGGACCGGCCGGGCGCCCATCTCAGACACCAGGGCGGCGGCTTCTTCGGAGCGGACCAGGGCGCGGGGCTTGTGGTCCTGGCCGGAGAGGTGACGCAACATCGCCCCTCCCACGATTCCGGTGGCGCCGGTGATCAGGGTGCTCATGGTCCGGTCACCGGGCTGTTCAGGACACGGATCTTTTTGAGAAGACGGTGTTCCAATAGGCGGTGAGGTACTGCCAGCCGGAGGCGATAGTGAGGATGACCGCCACCCACATGGCCCACTGGTCGAGATAGAGCGGTCCCCAGGGTTCGGGCAGGCGCATCATTGCCAGGGCGATCACCGAGAACTGGGCGGTTGTCTTTATCTTCCCCCAGGCCGAGGGCTTGATGAGCCCTCCCCCCACGGCTACCAATCCCCGAAGCGCCATCACCACGAACTCTCGCATCATGATCGCCAGGGCTGCCCAGACCGACACTCTCGACACCGAGACCAGCGCCAATAGTGTGGCGGTCACCAGCAGTTTGTCGGCCGTGGTGTCGAGGAAGCTGCCCAGCACCGACTCGCTCTTCATCCGGCGGGCCAGGTATCCGTCCAAGAAGTCGGTGAATGCCGCCACCAGGAACAACGCGAACGCATAGCCGTATGCATGCTCCAGCCGGTCGTGCGCCCTGATCAGAGCGATGATCGCCGGCACCAGCAGCACCCGGGCCACAGCCATCATGTCGGGAAGGGTTATCGGTCGTCTCCTCGGTGGGGGCCGGCGGTTCGGTGTCAATGCTACCTTCCGAGGTCTCTCGTGGCTCGCCACGACCTGGTTTGAGTTTGCCCTCGCCCTCCTCGACAGCTGTCAGGAGGTCCGCCAGGGCTCCGCGGGCGCGGACCATGGGGAGTCAGGAACTAGAGCAGGTATGCCGAGTGGCGAATGCCATAGCCGATTCCTATACAGACGACGACTGGGCGCCATGTCACGAATCCGGGAGTTTATGCGGGAAGGAAGCTGCCATCAACAACGAAATAGTCTTCGACGGCCTCGTAGTCGCGACTCTCGATAAGCTCCATCAAGGTGGTCCCGTTCATCAACCGGGGACCCGGTTGCCAAGGCACATTGAGCTCTGCAGGATACATTTTGACCACTCTCCGAATGATGCCTCGGATGCGCTCGAAGTCGTCCTGAGGCAGGCGAGCAGGACACGACACCTCATCGGGTCCCGTTTCGAGCATATCAGCCACGAGACCATCCAAATCAACCTGCGTGTCGCGGGAGATCGTCATGGTTTTGGAGTATAACTCTGGTAGTGGTTCGGTTAGGGTCGCCATTCTCCGGCGGCTTGGCGGGCCGCAAGGGGGTCCTGCACCCAAAGTTCTGCCAACTCGGCCGCCCTGTCAATGGCTTGGTCGATGACGTCGCGTTCGGTACGGCGGAATCGTTTCAGCACGTAGGCGGCGGGGTCCATGCCGGAAGGTGGCCGGCCCACGCCGATCTTGAGCCGCCAGAACCCCTCGGACCCCAGCGCTCCGGCCACCGATTTGACGCCGTTGTGACCCCCGGCGCTCCCCCCGGGACGGAACCGCAGCCTCCCGAAGGGCAGGTCGATGTCGTCGTGGATGACCAACACGTCTTCGGTCGCGGCGCGGTTGTACCGGACAAGGTAGCTGACGGGTCCACCGGAGACGTTCATCATCCGATTCGGCATCCCCAATAGCACTCGCCGACCGCCGAATCTCAACGTGGCGGTCTCGCAGCGGGAGCGCAGCGGCCTCCTTCGCCAGAAAACCCCATGGGATGTGCCGAGAGCGGTTACCGCATCGGCGCCCACGTTGTGACGGGTGCCCTCGTACCCCTTGCCGGGGTTGCGAAGCCCCACGATTATCCGCATGCACTCCCCCGTCCCCTCCCCTTCAGGCGATTGGCTGGGACGGCGCCTTTCCCCGGTGCCTCAGGAAGCCGCGACCCGCATGAAGTCCACATGCCGAACGTAGTCGCGATAGGGATGCCGGTCCACCTGATGGGGGATTACCACTATGGTGGTACCGTCGTCGAACTCGAGGGAGATCTCCCGATCCCCCGGCCGGGTGTTGCGCATGAACCGCTCGAACTCCTGGGAATCGAGCGTCAGCAGGACCGACTCCTCATCGCCTCCGTATATGACGGCCGGAACCCTGCCGGACCGGATGATGCGACGCGACTCCCTGCTGCCGGTGGTGCGGCCCAACACGGCTGCAAGAGTGTGAGATTCCATGGCGGTCTTCTCCAAACCTGTTCGAGAAAAGCCAATTATGCCCCGGACCGGGCGGTATTTCCAAAGCCGACCGGCCCGAGAGTCTCAAGCCAGGAGACGGTCATCTCGGCCAGGCGCTGATTCACTTCGTCAACCCGGTGGCCCCGACCGCGAAACGAGTGGTCCAGCCCTTCCAGGTCGACCACCGTGGCCGATCCTAGACGCCTCACCTCCCGATCGAACACTTCGGGAGTTGCAAAGGCGTCCCGACTACCCCTGAAGAAAAGCATGGGAACCGCTACGCGGCTCAAGTGCTCGGCGCGGAGTCGGTCGGGTCGGCGGGGCGGATGGAGAGGATAGGCATAGAGGACCAAGGCCCGGGCCGGGTAGCCGTCGGCGGCCAGGTAACTCCCCATACGACCACCCATCGAACGGCCCGCCAGCACCGGCGACTCACAAACCTCGCTCCTCACCCAGTCGGCGACCGCACGGTGGCAGGCCACAAGCCGGTCCGTCCGATCGGGGCGGCGGCGGCCCTCCTCGGTGTAGGGGTAGTTGAAGGTAACACAGAAGACTCCGGCTGCGACCAGTTGATCCCGGAGCCCGGCCACCAAGGGGTGGCCGGCGCCCGCCCCCGCGCCGCGGGGCCGAATACGCGGGGGGAGCGAACCCCCCTACCCCCCCCGCCCCACGGGGGGTGTCGATAACCGGGGCCCCAACACACCCCCCC
>VXSV01000033.1:0-11501 GCA_009837815.1 Acidimicrobiia bacterium | reverse complement strand
GGGGGCCGCGACGTCAACCCCCACGCCCGCTGCGGCCACCTGTTGACCCCGTCGCCCGCACCCCACCTGGCCGCCGGCGCCGGCGCCGGCGCCGTGGGCCAGAATCAGGGTGTGACTCGAAGCCGGATCGCCCGCCGGCCACAGGGTCGTTGACTTTCCCGGGGCCCACTTCACCCCGACCGCGGCCAACTCCATCCATCCCAGGCTAACCGGGGGGAAATCTCACACGAATGGCCCGGTGGCTTCGCTCCCTGACAGCTCTACTCTCCGGGCAGATGCGGAGAAAACTAACCGCTTCGGTGGTGGTGGTCCCCTTGCTCCTGGGAGCATGCCTCACCGGATCGGAGGACACACAAACCCAAACCGAACCTTCTGCATCGAGCGCCCCGATCACGTCTGCAGACTCAACCTCTGCCCCTCCTTCCACCGGCGCCGAGGACACCATTCTCACCACGACCACCACCGCCGCAGCAACGACTACGAGAGCGACCACCACCTCGACATCCCCGCCGCTCACCACCACCGCTGTCCCGGAACCCACCACTGCAACCACGGCCACAACACTCCCCGCCACCACAACAACGACTAACCCCACTCCAACCACCACTACCTCAACTACTACCCCCACCACGACCACTACAACCACCACCCATGCTCCCCAGCCTGCGACTGTCGGCGCCCCAACCGCCCAAGAAGTGACGGTCTCCACCGTGGAGTTCATGCCCGGCCTTTACGCCGACGTTCACGCTCCCACCCGGCCGGGGGATTACCCAGTCATAACCCTCACCTTCGGAAGAGGCTGGAGCATCGGTGACCGCACCCAACTCTCCGAGTTGGCCGGCTACCTCGCCTCCCGGGGGATGGTGGCGGTAAACGGAGAACACCGGACCCTGCTGCGACTCAGCCGCCTCACCTCCATGGCAGCAGAGGTGATGTGTCTGGCGGCGGCCGCGCCGTACCTCGCGGCGGATCACCTGACCGGGTCTGCCCCTCCTGTTTGGCTGCTGGGCTACTCCTCGGGAGCCCACCTGGCTGCGCTTGCCACCCTCACCGACCGTCCCCTTCCACCACGATGTCCCCATGCGCCGGGCGAGATAGCGGGAATGATCGGCCTGGGCGGACCCTACGACATCGACGACCTGTGGAACAGTGGAATCCCCGACCACTTCTTCGACGCCCAGGCCCTGGCCGAAGATCTACCCAACCTGGCGTCCCTGCTCGAGCAAGGAGACCTGATGGCCATGCAGCTGTTCCTCCACCTGCTGACCGGCGCCTCCCCCGACGACGCCGCACAGTGGGGGGAACTCAACCCCCTGAGCCTGGCCGGCCGGTTTCCCGAGCGCTCCTTTCTGCTGGTAACGGGTGATGAGGACGAGTTGATATTCCCACGCCACTCCGAACGCTTCGCCGAAGCCCTGCAGGCGGGCGGCCATAACGTCTCAATCGAAGTGATACCCCACACCAACCACGCCGCCCTGACCGATCCGGACAGAGTCGGGGAATTGATCCGAACCTTCGTCGACGGCGCCTCCTGACCGACAAGCCGACGCAAATCCCCGCGCCGGAGTTCTGATGCCTCTCCGATCAATGATTGCGGAAGTCCCTCAATGGCATCCTCGGTCCGAACTGCGGCGCCTTTCCCGCCCTTTCCAGCAACCTCACCACCCGCCCCCGATGGGGACGGAACGGCTCCAACAGTTCCATCATCTGCTCGTCGGTCCCCCGCGGACGACCGGTCATGTGCCACACCACCACATTCTTCAGGTGGTAGTCGCCCACCGCCACCGCATCGGCGTCCCCGTGGCTGATCGCCACCGTCTTGGCCGATGTCCATTCGCCGATCCCCGGCAGCCGTTCCAGGAACAGCCGAGCCTCCCGGGATGGAAGATCAGCGGTCTTCTCGATACGGTCATGCCACTGGGCCGCCCTGAGGAGGGTCAACGCCCGTTTCCGTTCCAGACCCACCGGATGGAGGTCGTAATAGCCGAGCGAAGCCAGCTTTTTGGGATCGGGAAGAAGACGTACTCCCACCTGCGGGCCGGGCGCCGGCTCTCCCCATTTCGACAACAATGCCCGCATGCTCCTGGCCGCCTCTCGGCCGGTGACCTTCTGGGCGAAGATCGCCGCCCACAGTCCCTCGGAGACCAGGCCGGTGGCCCCGAATCGCCACCCCGGGTTCTGCTGGTGCAGTCTCCTGACCAGGGGATGGTCAGTGGTGAAGTTCCGCGGCTCGTCGCCCAGTCCCACCCAGCGTTCGGCCCGTTCACAGACCCAGCCGCTTCCTTCGCCCCATGCCTTGACCAGGACCTGTTCTCCCTGCGGCCGGGTTACCTGCACGGTTACCGCCCCTTCGGGGGTCCGGGCGGCCCGCCACCACCCATTCTCGGTGAAACGGGCCACCATCTTCCCCAACGGCGCCACAGTTGATCTCCAGTCGAGGTGGCGGCCCTTCAGATCGATCGATCTCGCCTCGTCGGGATCCGGGTGATCCGACCTCGGTGAAGGGCGGGTCAGGAGTCTCCACCACCCAGGTAGGAGGTGCGCAGGTCGGGATGGGACAGCAGGTTCTCCGCCGAGTCGTCCAACACCACCCGCCCGGTTTGCAGCACCCAGCCGCGGTCGGCGATGGAGAGAGCCATGTTGGCGTTCTGCTCCACCATGAACACTGTCATCCCCGCTTGGTGAATCTGTTTGATCAACTCGAAGTTCTGCTGCACCAAAGCCGGCGCCAGCCCCATGGAAGGCTCGTCCATCAACAGCACCCGGGGTCCCGCCATGAGCGCCCGGCCTATTGCCACCATCTGCTGTTCTCCTCCCGACAGCGTGCCCGCCTTCTGGCTCAGACGCTCTTTGACGCGGGGAAACAACTCAAAGACCCGCTCCATGTCGGCTGCGATCTGTGCGGTGTCCTTTCGCAGATAGGCGCCCAGTTCCAGGTTGTTTTTCACGCTCAGGCGCTTGAACAGGCGCCGGTTCTCCGGAACCATGGTCACGCCCTTGCGAACCCGGTAGCTGATGGGCCGTTCGGTTACCACTTCGCCATCCAGCAGCACGTCGCCGGAGGTGGGGATCAGCATGCCGAGCAATGTCTTGAGGGTGGTGGACTTCCCGCTGGCGTTGCCGCCCAGCAGGCACACAAGTTCGCCCTCGTAGATGGCCAGATCCACATCTTTCAACGCATGTACGGCCCCGTAATGGGCATTGACCGAACGCATCTCCAACAGGGGCCGGGAGTTTGTCATTTTGTCGTGGCTCCGTGCCCCAGGTAGGCCTCGATGACGTGAGGATCGGACGATACCTCCTCGTAGTCCCCGTCGGCGATCATCACGCCGTGGTCGAGCACGATCACCCGGTCGGACACCTCCCGGACAACCTCCATGTCGTGTTCTATGACAACGATGGTGAAACCCCACTCTTCTCGGAGGCGACCGATCAGACCGGTGAGCTCGGCCGATTCAACCGGGTTCATTCCCGCCACCGGTTCGTCGAGCAGCAGAAGCTTGGGCTGGGTGGCCATGGCCCGGGCGATCTCCAACCGGCGACGGTTCGCATAAGACAGCACCGCGGCGGGTTGGTCAAGCCGGAAACCCACCAGGCGGCTCCCGAAGAAACCGAGAATCTGCTCCGCCCGGGCGCGGATCTCGGCCTCCTCTTGGCGGAAGGCCTTCGTGTAGAAGAGGGCGCCGAACGTGCCCTGCTTCGTCCGGCAGTGCTGGGAGACCATCACGTTCTCGAGCACCGTCATGTTGGCGAAGAGGCGGACGTTCTGGAACGTCCGGGCCACGCCCCGGGCAGTCACCTGGTTGGGATCGAGACCCAGCAGGGTCTTTCCCTCGAAGAGAATCTCCCCGTCGGCTTCCACCGAGGCGGTGATGGCGTTGAAAAGGGTGGTCTTTCCCGCCCCGTTCGGACCGATGACCGAGACTATCTCTCCCTCGTTCACCTGGATGTCGACTCCGTCCAGGGCGCGCAGGCCTCCGAACTCCACAGTCAGGTTGCGGATGTCGAGTAGAGGCGCTCCGTTCACGCTTGTGAACCCGGCGGTCGCGAGCCTCCGTGGAGGTCGTTTGTGTCATCCGTGTCGATTTGACCCGTCAACCAGGCGTCCTGTAGGAATTCCTCCTGGTGCAGTTCCCGTGAACGGCGGGCGCTGGGAATCAGCCCCTCAGGCCGGGCAAGCATCATCCAAACCAGCAGCGCGCCGTAGATGAGCAGCTTGAACTCGGAGAACTCAACCAGCAGACCGGGCTGCTTCGGCCCGCCCAGCACGCCGATCAACACCACCGCGCCTGCGATTACCCCGAAAATGTTTCCCATCCCGCCGAATATCACCACCACCAGGATGATGATCGAAACCAGGATGAGAAAGCTGGTCGGGAAGACCGACCCGACCTTGGCCACGAAGATTGCGCCCCCGAACGACCCGAGCACAGCGCCCACTACGAAGGCCATCAGCTTGACGTTGACGGTGTTTATGCCCATCGCCTCGGCGACCGGTTCGTCCTCTCGGACCGCCATCCAGGCCCGCCCCAGCCGCGAGCGTTCCAGGCGCCAGGAGATGTAGATGGCGATCGCGCAAAAAAACAGCACCAGGTAGAAGACACGGCGCGGGTTGGTGCCGTCCACGGTCAGCAACCCGAACACATCCACTCCGTCGATGGCGGTTATCCCCTGGGAACCGCCGAACCAACCCGACAACCAGTCGGACAGAAACAGCAGACGAATGATCTCCCCGAATCCCAGCGTCACAATGGCCAGGTAGTCACCCCGCATCCGGATCACGGGAGCGCCGATGAACAGCCCCACCAGTATGGCGATGAAAACCACGATGATCAGCGCGAAGAACCACGGAAACTCCGGGGCGATCCTCGGCGAGGTAGCCGCGGTGAGAACCGCGGTCGAGTAACTGCCCACCGCGAAGAACGCCACATAGCCCAAGTCGAGGATGCCGGCCAGACCCACCACGATATTGAGCCCCAGGGCCAGCAGAACGAACAAACCGATGTTGGCCAGCAGCTCGTTGGTGAGCTTTCCGACCAGCAGGGGGAGAACTATCAGGGCCACTCCCACAGCCGCGATGAGCATCAGATTCACCCGTGTCTGCCTGGGACCCTCCATTGTTTGGATCTTTTCTCGAAAGTTCTTGACCCTCCCCTGGCCTAGGAGTGAAAGCAACCCTGACACGAAGGCCAGCACCGCGGCGCCCACCAGCGTCAGCCCACCTCGGGGCGCATACAGCCACTCGACCAGGGCTTCGAGGCCCACGCCCTCCACCAGATCCACCAGCAGAGACTCCAATATGGCGGCGCCCACCACTGTCAGCGCCATCGTCATGATCACCCGCTGGGTCCGCGCCGAAGCGAGGCGGACAGTCCCCCCGACCAGGCCGAGCCCTCCTCCGATCACCAGCCAGATCACAAAACCGAAAGAAACGCCCCGGCCGAAGCTCAAGAATTCCAAGAGTTGCGGACTCCAGTTGATAAGGGGGTCTCGCAGGTCGAAGCGGGCCAGCAGCAGAGCCAGGACCGACAGCCCGCCGCCGCCCATGAGACCACCGAGAGTGGCGCCGAGCAGCAGGTCGCGTCGGTTGGGCGATTTCTCGAGGAACTCCTGGTGCTCGGGACGGCGACCCAGCAGGACTCCCAAAACGATGGGTACCGCCAGGACCGCCAGATAGCCGAGACTCAGGATCGGGACGATGATCTCTCTCACATCCAACCGGACGGGCATGCCCGAGAGGGAGATGAACACCTGACCGACAGCCCCCAGCGTTCCGAGCCGGAGAACCCGACGCCACGTTCCCGAAACATGTCGGAGCAGCGGGGAAAGAACGGTGGCGCTCATGCCCGGTCTTCTGCCGACAGGCGTTCGCCGAACAGGCCGCTGGGTTTGAGGAGAAGAACGGCGATCAGCATGGCGAAGGCGACCGCGTCCCGGAGTTGCGACACGCCGCTGACGCCCAGCGGCTCCAGTATGAGGAGCGGTCCGGTGGACTCGGCCAAGCCGATGAACAATCCGCCGGCCATGGAACCGCCCAGGTTGCCGATGCCGCCCACCACCGCCGAACTGAATGCCTTGATGCCGGGCAGGAATCCCGTGTAGTGGATAACGCTCCGGAACAGCACCCCCCACAGGATGCCGGCCACTCCGGCCATGGCGCCTCCCACGGCGAACACCTTGACGATGGTGCGGTTGACGTCCACCCCCATGAGCCCGGCGATCTCCTGGTCCTCGGCGACGGCTCTCATCGCTTTGCCGGTCTTGGTGCGCTCTACCAGGAGCCACAGGACCAGCATGGACACCGCCGCCACACAAATCACCATGATCTTGGTGCCCTCGATTTCTAAGAACGTTCGCTTGGCCGTGAGCCAATCGGGCATGTCGGGGTATGCCTTGCTGGTCGGCCCCAGCAACACCACCGACGTGTTCTGGATGAAGAAAGAGATGCCGATCGAGGTGATCAGCGGTATCAGGCGGGGCGCCTTCCTGAGGGGCCGGTACGCGACCCGCTCCATAATCACCGCGGTCAGGGTGCAGACCAGCATGGACACCGCCACGATGAAGAGCAGCGACCCGATGAAGTTGGTCTCCCAAAGGCCGGCGTCGTCCAGTTTGTTGGAGGTGATCATCCCGGTCATCGCCCCGACCATGAAAACCTCCCCGTGGGCGAAATTGATGAACCCGAGCACACCGTAGACCATCGAATAGCCCAGGGCGATCAGCCCGTACATCGCTCCCTGCGCGAACCCCGAGATCACCAGTCCCCGGAACTGGGGGCCGGTGAGGCCCGTGGCGTCGGGATTCACCAGCCGTGCAAAGGGGTTGTCAACATCTATCTGCTGAGCGATGAAGGCCAGCAGGCCCACGGTGACCACGGTCAGAGCCAAGACCCGCAAGACCGTCAGAAACCAGTCGACCTTGGTTCTGGGGACCCACATGCTCGCGCTCGCCATCGCCGCTCCTCAAAGAGACCTCAAAGAGACGATGCCGAAGCTTACACGGAGAACCGCGCCGGCTCCGGCATCGTCCAAGTGGTTATTTGTTTCGGTTCAGTTGCCTCCGCCGGAGTAGACGACGTTGCCCATGCTCGCCTCTGGGTTGTCGGCGCTCTGGTGGTAGACGACGGTGATCAGCTGCGAACCGCAGTCACCGAAGTCGTCACAACTGATCAGACCGATCAGACCCTGATAGTTGCGGACGCCGTCCAGGAACGCACGCACGCCTTGGCGGTCGACCACCAGCGAACCGTCATCAGCAATGTGTGAAGCCGCGGCGATGGCGTCGAGCAGCATCGTGGTGGCGTCATAGCCATGCGCCCAGAACGGAGCGGCCGGCGCTTCACCATAGTCCCGCTCGTAAGCAGCCAGGAAATCCTGAGCCGACTTACCGGTACTGGCATTGACATTCTCACCGAACCGAGTGTCCGGACCCGAAAAATACATGCCCTCTGTCTGCGACAAAGCCAAATACGAAGTGTTCAACAGACCATCCGCAGCCAACAGCACCGTGCTCTCCAAACCCGACACACCCGGAGCCTGCTCGGCAATAAAGTCACCGGCCGGCTGGAAAATCGGGAAGAACAACGCACCCGGACTCCCCGCCGCGATCTCAGTGAGCACCGGAACCATGTCGGTGTCCTCCTTGTTCACAGCCGAGAAACCAGTCACATCACCACCCAACGCATCAAACGCATCCGTAAACGCCTTCGCCAAACCCTGCGTATAAGGATCGCCATCATGAATAGCCGCCGCCGCGGAAATGCCAAGCTCGTTGAAAACGAACTCCGCCATCACCCTCCCCTGGAACAGGTCATTATGAGCCGTCCGGTAATAACCGTAGCTGTAATTCGGTCCCGCCGTACCGGCCAAGTCCGAAGTCAAAGCCGGAGACGTGTTACCACCCGAGATCAACACCATTCCAGCATCGGTGATCAACGGCGCCGCAGCAGTAGCCGCGCCCGAGCACGACGTACCGATCACACCAATCACATCCTCATCAGCAACAACGATCTGAGCCGCAGCCTGACCTCCATCATTGGAACACAAATCATCCAGACCAGTCCCCATATCCACATCGAAACCATGAATCTGCCCATAGTCCGCAATCGCCAAAACCACAGACCGCTCAATCGGCAAACCGAAAAACGCCACATCACCCGTAATCGCATTCAACGACCGAATCTGGACAGCCTCACCAGGCTCCACCGTAACGGTGCCCAAAGAACCATCACCGAGGGGCTCCATAGTCCCTTCTCCGCTCCCCCCTCCGGAGTAGACGACGTTGCCCATGGTGGACTCGGGGTCGGAGGCGCTTTGGTGGTAGACGACGGTGATCAGCTGCGAACCGCAGTCACCGAAGTCGTCACAACTGATCAGACCGATCAGACCCTGATAGTTGCGGACGCCGTCCAGGAACGCACGCACGCCTTGGCGGTCGACCACCAGCGAACCGTCATCAGCAATGTGTGAAGCCGCGGCGATGGCGTCGAGCAGCATCGTGGTGGCGTCATAGCCATGCGCCCAGAACGGAGCGGCCGGCGCTTCACCATAGTCCCGCTCGTAAGCAGCCAGGAAATCCTGAGCCGACTTACCGGTACTGGCATTGACATTCTCACCGAACCGAGTGTCCGGACCCGAAAAATACATGCCCTCTGTCTGCGACAAAGCCAAATACGAAGTGTTCAACAGACCATCCGCAGCCAACAGCACCGTGCTCTCCAAACCCGACACACCCGGAGCCTGCTCGGCAATAAAGTCACCGGCCGGCTGGAAAATCGGGAAGAACAACGCACCCGGACTCCCCGCCGCGATCTCAGTGAGCACCGGAACCATGTCGGTGTCCTCCTTGTTCACAGCCGAGAAACCAGTCACATCACCACCCAACGCATCAAACGCATCCGTAAACGCCTTCGCCAAACCCTGCGTATAAGGATCGCCATCATGAATAGCCGCCGCCGCGGAAATGCCAAGCTCGTTGAAAACGAACTCCGCCATCACCCTCCCCTGGAACAGGTCATTATGAGCCGTCCGGTAATAACCGTAGCTGTAATTCGGTCCCGCCGTACCGGCCAAGTCCGAAGTCAAAGCCGGAGACGTGTTACCACCCGAGATCAACACCATTCCAGCATCGGTGATCAACGGCGCCGCAGCAGTAGCCGCGCCCGAGCACGACGTACCGATCACACCAATCACATCCTCATCAGCAACAACGATCTGAGCCGCAGCCTGACCTCCATCATTGGAACACAAATCATCCAGACCAGTCCCCATATCCACATCGAAACCATGAATCTGCCCATAGTCCGCAATCGCCAAAACCACAGACCGCTCAATCGGCAAACCGAAAAACGCCACATCACCCGTAATCGCATTCAACGACCGAATCTGGACAGCCTCACCAGGCTCCACCGTAACGGTGCCCAAAGAACCATCACCGAGATGATCCATTGTGGGCGTCTCGTCTTGCATCGGTTCGTCGGGAGAGGCAGTGGTCGGCGCCGCAGTGGCGGGCGTCTCTTCGGCCTCGTCGTCGCCGCAAGCCGAAAGGACAAGCGCTGCACAGGAAAGCACGACCAGGAACTTGAGCAGTCCCTTGGCCCTGGTGGTTGTTGGTAGGTGGAGCATGACTCTCTCCTTTCTTCCTTAGAAGGGCAAATGCTATTGAAGGTTCACTCGTTGATGAACGCCGGGGATGATACCGTCTCTTTGACGAAATGTAAACGATCAGGCGCCTTTCTTTTGGACACCTCTCGCCTGCCGGGCGCCCCCTTCGGGCGATGTGGAGGTGCTAGCGACCCTTGGGATGCCAGACTGTCTTGATCTCGGTGAAGGCCGAGATCCGGTAGAGATTGGCATCGGAGTTCTCCCAGCGGCGGGTGCGTTTCAGGTTGTGAGCCGCTGACTCCTCGATGTCTGGGACCATCGCAGATTGAACGCCCGAGAGGTCTACCGCATTGACATCCATGTGACCGGCCAGCCAGGGCGCTAGTTCTTCGGGGAAACCGGTGAGGATGTTCACCACCCCTGCCGGGACGTCGGCGGTGGCCAGCGCCTCCGCCAAGGTGATGGCGATCATCGCCTGGGAGGGGGAGGCCACCACCACCGCGGTGTTCCCGCCGGCAATGACCGGCGCCATTCCACCCACAAGCCCCCGAAGCGCCGGCGCAGAGGCGACCATCCCCACCACCCCCACCGGTTCGGGGACGGAGATGTTGAAAAAGGGCCCGGCCACCGGGTTGGCGTTCCCGATCACCTGCATGTATTTGTCGCTCCATCCGGCGTACCAGATCAGGAGGTCGATGGCTTCCGCCACCTCGGCCCGGGCGTCGGAGACCGAGGACCCTCCCAACTCCAGCTGGGCGGCGAAGGTCGCTGCCCGGTCTTCGACCATCTCGGCGATCCGATAGAGAATCTGGCCGCGGTTGTATCCGGACCGCCCCTTCCATCCGTCAAGGGCTGCGCGGGCTGCGCGCACCGCCATCCGCAGGTCCTTGCGGGAAGCCCGGGAAAGATGCACCGCAACCGATCCGTCATCGGAGGTGAACGAAAACGTTCGTCCCGACTCGGACCGTGGAAAGCCCCCGTCGATGTAGAGCTTGTAGGTCTTTCGCACGGCCAGCCGCTCTCGCATCAACCGACTCCCCTCAAGTAGGCCGCCAGACCTTGGCGACCGCCTTCCCTGCCGAATCCGGACTCCTTGACTCCCCCGAATGGGGAGGCCGGGTCGAACTTGTTGTAGGTGTTGGCCCACACCACCCCTGCAGCCAGGCGGTCGGCCATCCACAGGATGCGCGACCCCTTGGAGGTCCACACTCCCGAGGCCAGACCGTAGGGAGTGTTGTTGGCCCGCTCCACCGCCTCCTCAGGCGTGCGGAAGGTGAGAATCGACAACACCGGCCCGAAGATCTCCTCCCGGGCGATGCGGTGGGACTGTGAGACATCGGTGAAGAGGGTGGGAGGGAACCAGAATCCCCTCTCGGGAAGTTGGCAAGGGGGCTGGTAGATCAGGGCGCCCTCCTCCTGGCCGGATTCCACCAATTCGGTGATCCTCTCCAGCTGGACTGCGGAGTTGATGGCGCCTATGTCGGTGTTCTTGTCCAGAGGATCTCCCACCCGTAGGGTGGACAGCCGGCGGCGGAGACGATCCACGAACTCGGAGGCGACGGACTCTTGCACCAGAAGCCGGCTGCCCGCACAGCAGACCTGTCCCTGGTTGAAGAAGATGCCGTTCACCACCCCTTCCACGGCCTGGTCCAACGGTGCATCCTCGAAGACCACATGCGCTCCCTTGCCGCCCAACTCCAGGGTGAGCGCCTTCCCCGAGCCCGCCAGGCGTCTTCGTATCTCCTTTCCCACCCGGGTCGAGCCGGTGAACGCCACCTTGTCCACCCCGGAGTGGCCCACCAGTCCCGCCCCCGTGTGCCCCGCCCCGGGAATAACGTTGAGGACCCCCGGGGGGAGGCCCGCATAGGCGGGGATCGCCGCCCGTAGCCGCGCCGCCAT
>VXSV01000112.1 GCA_009837815.1 Acidimicrobiia bacterium | reverse complement strand
TCACATCCCCCTCCTCGAGAGCGGCGCAAACTCCCACCGCCACCCCCTCCTGGCCCACATATGGATGCAGGAACCCGGGAATGAAGCCCTGCTGGCGCAGGTGGGCGGCCCGCTCCTCGAACCGCCGGATCAGATACATCGACCTGTACAGGTCGATCTTCTGTTCCATGCCCAAGGCTTGACCGGTCATCCCATCCATGGTAGAAGGCCCGGCGGACGGCCCAGCCGAAGGACAATCTCCCGCGATAAGCCGATGCTCATCGGCTGGAGCGGCCTTCTTTCAAATCCTCCAGAATCTCTGCGCGAGGAACCCCAAAGTCAGGAAGGGCGGCAAGGATCCTTCTCGGTGAGTCCGGCGCCATCGGGAGTGCTCTCACCCGGGCAGGCGCTTCTCCTCCTTCCCAGCGGATCCGGACCTCGTCTCCGGGGTCGGTTCCTCGCCTGATCAGGGAGAGACCCACCGGGGCCATCAACTCCAATGACTCTGACACCGATGTGATCTTTCCCACCTTCTTCTCGTCTTTCAACACGTCGGCGCCCTCGGGAGGGAGGAGGTTGGTCCTCACCTCCAGGCCTCGCAGGGTGCGGTTCACCCGTCCCCGGCTGTCGATCCGAGCGGCCAACTCCTGGCCGAGATAACACCCCTTGTCGAATGAGATGGCGGCGTCCGCCAACTCCCCGGTCTCCTGGGGGATGGTCCGGTCGTCCAGGTCCCTTTTCACCTCCGGTTCGCCGCTCTCCACCCGCACCGCCCGCCAGGCAAGCTCCCCCACCGGCCGGGTCGCCCCCGGCGCCTCGCCGGTGAAGAACGCTCTCGGCGTCCCGGCCAGGGGTGCCGACGCCCGGAAGTCCTCGCCGCGGGGTTCCCATCTGTCTTCCCCCAGGACCTCGGTCCAGGGAAGGATGGGACCGACAAGAGCCGATACCGGACGGGGATCTAAGCGAACCTCCGCCTTGACACGGATCCGGTAGTACTCGAGGGTCTCCGAGAGGGCCGGGCCTTCGCCGCGGTCACAGACCAGACCCAGCCTGGGGCCCTCTTTCAAGACCCACAGTGAGAAGCGGACCATGCCCCGGGGAGTCAGGAGGAAGGAGCGGCACACCCCACGATCCGACAGCCCCTCCACATCGGCCGAGACCAAGCCCTGAAGAAACGGAACCGCGCCCGGTCCCTCCACCCACACAACCTCCCACCGCCCCGCCACCAGTCCGCATCCCCTGCGGAGAGCCAGGTACTCGGCCGTCACGTTCCCGAAGCTGTCAGGAGCCGCATCCCGGTCGGCCCCCACCGGAGCCCCGGGTCCCGGGTCAGCCACGAGCGGCCAGGGCAATGGCTGCCAGTGGGGCCGCCGCCTTGTTCATGGTCTCTTCATACTCCAACCCGGGCCGGCTGTCGGCCACCACACCCCCGCCGGCCTGCACCCAGGCCGAACCGTCGGCCACGACAACGGTACGCAGGCAGATGGCGGTGTCCATCGCGCCTGAGAAGTCGATGTACCCGACCGCTCCGGCGTACGGCCCTCGAGCCACCGGCTCCAGTTCGTCGATGATCTCCATGGCCCGCACCTTGGGCGCTCCCGAGACGGTCCCGTGGGGGAAGGTCGCCCTCAAGGCGTCCACCGGACCCACGTTGTCCCGAAGGGTCCCCGACACGGCCGACACGATGTGCATCACATGGCTGTAGCGCTCTATCACCATCAACTCGTCCACCTGGACGGTGCCGAACTCACACACCCGTCCCACGTCGTTTCGCGCCAGGTCCACCAGCATGACATGCTCGGCCCGCTCCTTGGGATCGGCCAGGAGTTCCTCGGCGAGAGCCGCGTCCTCGGCGGGGGTGGCGCCCCGCGGTCGGGTGCCGGCGATGGGACGGGAGTGAACCTTTCCGTTGCGAACCCTGGTCATCAGCTCCGGCGACGATCCCACGATCTCCACTTCGGACGAACGCACATAGAACAGTTAGGGAGAAGGGTTGATTAGCCGTAGCGCCCGGTAGATGTCGAAGCTGTCCCCCGAGAAGGGCACGGTGAGCCGCTGGCTGGGAAGCACCTGGAAAACGTCGCCGGCCCACACATAGTCGCGGGCAGCCACCACCGCCGCCTCGTATTCGGAACGGGTGAATGTGGAGACGAATGGCGGGTTCGGGGGCAACTCGGGCGCCGCCGGTTGAAGCTCATACCGGTGGGGCGCCGCCAACCGGGCCGCGTCTTCGGCCAGCAAAGCGACCGCCTCCCGGTAATCGCCCTCGGGGTCGTCGCCCACATAGATGTTCCTCATCAGGGTGATGGTCTGTGAAAAACGGTCGAACGCAGCCAGACCTCCCAGGAAATGCCACAGCATCTCGGGGAGACCCCGGTCGTCGGGAGGCCGGTCGGGCAGGTGCTCCACGTAGCGGACACAGTCGTATCCCAGGTATCCCACCATCCCCGAATAGAGCGGCGGGAACCCGGGCATCTCAGGCAGGGCGTACCGGCGGTGCAACTCCTCCAACACCTCCAGGGGGTCTCCTTCCGGCAACTCGACGTCGGACCCGGTTATCTCACACTTCCCGTCCCGAGCGGTGAGAATGAAAGCCGGGTCCCAACCCGCGAACGACCAGCGAGCCCAGCGTTCTCCTCCCTCCACCGACTCCAGGAGAAACCCCGGTTGGTCTCCGGCCAGCTTCTGGAATACCGTGAGCGGGGTCTCCCGGTCGCCGACCAGTTTGACCGCCACGGGCACCACCCGGCATCGGGCGGCCAGATCCAGGTACTCATCGAGGGAAGGGGTGACCGTGAGGTTGTTCATACCGAAGGGTTGGCTGAGCGGAGGCTAGGGGCAGGAGTCCGGCTGTTTGTCAGATCTCTGTGAGATTACTGAGCAGGGGAAGCGCCGCGAAGAGGTTGGAAATCACTCTCGACAGCCAACTGAGCCCGTCGAACATCATCAGCACCCCGAAGGCGGTCATCAGGATCCCGGCCACCACGATGAGCGGGCGGCTGATCTTTCTGACCACCGCCAGGGCCCGGAAGGCCTTGGAGAGCCCGACTCCCGACAGAACGAAGGGAACGCCGATCCCCAGCGAGAACACGAACAGGAGGAACATCCCCGCCAGGATCGTGTCCTGGGAGGCGGCGATGGCCAGCACTCCTCCCAGAATGGTGCCGATGCAGGGCGACCACCCGAACCCGAAGGCGGCCCCCAGAACCACCGGTGTGAGGAACCCGAATCGGGCGCCGACCACATGGAACCGGCGCTCTCGTGCAAAGAAGGAGAATATTCCCCTGGTGGAGAAGGACATCCCCACCATCACCACTCCGAACAGGGCGATCACCGCCCCGGCGATCCGGGTGACCGCCACCTGGTTCTGAAGAAGGAACCGGGAGATCGACGTGGCCCCTGCCCCCTGAGCCACGAAGATGATGGTGAAGCCCAGCACGAACAATGCAGTGGCCCGGAGCACCTTGGAGGTGGACGCCGCGCCTCTCTGCAGGTCGGCCACCGAGTATCCCGAGACCATGGCCAGGTATCCGGGGAGAAGCGGCAGCACGCAGGGAGAGATGAAAGCCAGGAGACCCCCTCCGAACGCCACAGCCAGCTGCAGCGCCAGAGCCATGTCCAAGAAATTCATCGAAACGCCCTCCGAGCGTTGACTGCCGACACCAAACTGTTGCCTTCAGCCAGGACTCTACCCGATCCGGCTTTCGGACACCTCGAAGTCGAACCCGCGGCCGCTCCGGTCTCATCGGGCGTTGCAGCCGCTCATCCGGGATGGTCACACGGTGACCGCTGGTGGTTTACCGCTTTCCGCCCCTTATCC
>VXSV01000146.1 GCA_009837815.1 Acidimicrobiia bacterium | reverse complement strand
GACCCCTAGCGATTCCCCCTGGCCGTGTTTATGGCGGCGGCCATCTGTCCGGCCGCTCGGGCCATGTCGGAGGATGTGGTCACCCCCCGTGAACTATTTATGACCAGACCTTTCCCGTGGGGGTTGAGCCCCGCCTCCAACACCCCATCCAACGTCCCGCCCTGGGGCCCCACTCCCGGCACCAGGAACGTCATGTCGCCGACAAGCCGCCGAGCGGTGCGCAGGTCCCGGGGGCGGGTTGCTCCAATCACAAGAAGGCAGTTGCCCAAGCTGTTCCACTCCTCAGCCACCATCCGGGCCACCCGCTGCCATAGCGGCTTTCCTCCCACCTCCAAAGCCTGCAGATCATCCGCTCCCGGATTGGAGGTGCGGCACAGGATCACACAACCCCGCTCCCTTCGATCCAAAAAAGGCCGAAGGGCGTCCCTTCCCAGCCACGGGCTCAAGGTCACCGCATCGAAACCGAGCCGGTCGAACAGGAACACCGCATAGGCCTCGCTGGTCGTGCCGATATCGGCCCGCTTGGCGTCCCCGATCACCGGGATGCCCGGATGCTCCGACCCCAGATACTCCATGATTCTCTCCAAAGCGGCGATCCCTCCGGAGCCTCTCGCCTCGTAGAAGGCCAGGTTGGGCTTGAACGCACACACGAAACGATGGGTCTGGGAGATGACCTGGCGACCCCACTCGAACAGAGCGTCGCGGACCCTGCCCGTCTCATCCCCGAAGACGAGGTCCGGCGCCGGGTCCAGGCCCACACAGAGCAAGCTCCCCGACTCCTCCATCCGGGCGGAGAGCCGTTCGGAGAACGTCCCCACCTACGCCCCCGGCGCGCAACTGTGAGGGTCATACCACCACCGCCGCGGCACCTCGAGCACCCTTGAATAGGGCTCTACTCGCTTTCCCCACCCGGATGTGATGGGCCGATCGGCGCGGGAGGTGAGCGCCTCGGCCTCCGGCAACACCTCCGCAGCCGACCGGACCCCTGTCATGCAATCCCTTCCGACTCCGCCAGGATCAGCGCCGGAGCCGTCGGCCCGCGGAACACCAGAGCGCTCCAGTATTGGACTGCCGCCGCTCCCCGATCGAGAAAGTCACGATAGCTTTGGCCGTCCAGCACTCCCCCACAACCAACGATCTCGAATTCTGTTCCCGACTCGGTGCGGAACGAGTCCAGTTCCTCCACCACCTCCAAAGCCAGGCCGTGAAGGGAAGCTCCCCCCACCCCCACCCCTATCTCGGTTCCCGACAGCCGGCCCGGCGCCGTATTGGTGGCCACGATCGCCTCCGCACCGCCCTCCACCGCGGCCTGGGCGATCGAACCGTACCGACCCCGGCCCACATCCGGAGCCACCTTCACCCATAGGGGGCTCGCCCCCCACAGCTCCGCCCGCACCGCCCGACACAGGTCGCCCACCTCTCCGGGAAGGCTTGACAGGTCATACCCTTGGTCCACGTTTGGACAGCTCACGTTCACCGTCGTCCACGAGGGCCGAACGCCGGCCTCTGCGAAGTAGCGCACCGCTTCTGCCGCCTCCTCCACGCGACGGGCGGGATCGGCCTGATCCGGATCCGAAGCGATGCTGATCCCATAGACATCGGGAAGACCCTCCGAGCGCTCACCCAAAAAGGCCGCCGCCGCCGCCGCCCCCGGGTTACGCAGGCCCACCCGGTTGAGCAGGCTCTGAGCTTCGGTGTGCCTCCAGAGCACCTGCCCCTGGTTGCCCAGCCTCGGCCGGGGGGTGAATGTTCCCATCTCCACCGGTCCCAGGAGCGCCCCCGCCGAACGCCACCCGGGGATGATGTTCCGACCCGCGGCCACCGCTCTCATGGCCTCATCCTCGGTGAGGAACCCTTCCCCTTTGACCAGCCCCGCAGCCAGGATCAGAGGAGAGTCGAGGATGATCCTGCCCACCCGGCCCCCCAGGTGGGAACGCCGTTCCCGGTAGCGGGCCGCCGCATCACAGAGGCCGGGGTGCCGATCCAGCGCCGCCAGCCGCCCGATGACCATCCGATGCGCTTCGTCGGGAGGAAGGGCGAACAAGAACCGGCGGAGCGCCCTGTAGGTGGCCTCCCCGGCCGACAGTTCAGCGGAGGTTGTCATACAGGTTGGATCCGAATCCCTTCGGGGCCAGGACTTCACCGTCCTCGAAGACCACCGTATCCCGGATAACCACTCTTCTTATCATTCCAGACACCTCCATGCCGGAAAACGGTGTCCATCCGCATGAAGTGTAGAGGCTCTCGGAAGTGATGGTCCACCGAGCCGCCGCATCCACCAGCGTGTAGGTTCCGGCCGGGCGGGGATCCAGACCGAAGATGCGCCGCGGGGCGACCGACACCAGTTCGACCGCCCGGTCAGCGGCGATGCGTCCCTCTTTCACCGCCGTGAACAGAAGGGGTATGGTGGTTTCCAGCCCGGGCACCCCGAAGGGAGTGGGGATCCCGAGCTTCTCATCCCACGTGTGGGGAGCGTGATCCGACTCCACCACGTCTATAACTCCCTGCCGGATCCCTTCCCACAGAGCATCCCGATCGAAAGGGCTGCCCAGCGGGGGCTTCATAACCCCACCGGGACCCAAAGCCGGGAGGTCCCGGTCACAGAACAGCAGATGATGGGGACAGACCCCGGCGGTTACCCTGGTCCCCCGGCTCTTGTGATCGGCCACTTCGGCCACCGCCCGGGCGGTGTCGATGTGACAGAGGTGCCCTCGCTTTCGATACCGGGCCAACGCCGCCAGGAACAGGCTCACCGACTCTCCCTCGGCGTGGGCGGCCAGCACGCCCGGGCCCGGCCAGGCAGCCACCTGCCGCTCTATCTCGGATGGGCCGATGGTCAACCCGCCGGTTGTATGCCCGCAGTAGAGCTTGATACCGCACACCCTCCGAGACAGCCGGGCCAACTCGGCGGGCGGCCTTACCCCCGAGGGATGGGCGCCCAGCCACACCCCGTAGTCGCAACGGGCGTTCCTCCCGAGATTTTCCAGCTTTCGCTCCAGGCCCTGGCTGTCGGTGGTGGAAGGAGGAGTGTTGGGCATGTCCAGAACGGCCGTGTACCCGCCTGCCAGAGCAGCGGCCGTCTCGGTGGCGAAGTCCCCTTTGTGCGCCCACTCCATTCCACGCAGATGGACGTGGGGATCGAGCGCCCCGACAATCCGCACCAGGCTCAAAGCATCCACCTCCCGATCCCCGGGGAGGGCCCGGACGAGGACCCGGTGACTCTCATCGGGTCTGCCCGAGCGGCCCGGACCAACCCGAGGACCTCCGCCACTGCCTGGTCCGCGTTGAGATCCGTGGTGTTTATCTCCACCGCATCCTGCACCCGCCGCAGTGGGGAGGCCGTCCGGTTGGAGTCGGTTCGATCCCGACGAGCCAGACTTTCCGGCACTGCCGGCGCCTCGGGGTCGCTTCCCAGCTCCGCCAACCGTCGGCGAGCCCGCTCACCGACCTCCGCGGTCAGGTAGACCTTGACCGGCGCGTCCGGAAACACCACCGACCCGATGTCCCGACCCTCCACCACCGCCGACCCGCCCCTTTCCCGGACCCAACGCCGCTGTGACCGCACCAGTATCTCGCGCACGCCGGGGAGTGCCGCCACCCGGCTGGCTGCTTCGGTAACCCGGGGGGTCCTGATTTCGGTTTCCACGTCTTCGCCGTCCAGGAGAGTCCGGCCTCCCTCCTGGGAGATCACCCTTCGCCGCACCAACCCCACCCAGTCAAGTTTAAACATATCCGAGCCCCCGAGACAAGCAGAAAGTGTGAATGCGGGGGGCGGGATATAAAAAAAAAAAGGGGGGGGGGGGGGG
>VXSV01000057.1 GCA_009837815.1 Acidimicrobiia bacterium | reverse complement strand
AAGAAAGAGGAGGTTGGCAGCGGTCTACTCTCACACGGGGTCGCCCCCGCACTACCATCGACGCTGGTGGACTTTACTGCCGGGTTCGGGATGGGACCGGGTGTTTCCCCACCGCTCTTGCCACCAACTCCTCTTTGCTCACGCAGGTTGTAAGGTGCGAGAGGGTTGCGCTGGGCAATGTGCGTCATGCGTTGTGTTGCATGGTGCGGGGCAGAGCCGCTGCTGTTGTGTCAGGGGTTCTGCCCGGTTGCCGTTTGCACACTGCCATTCGCATTGCCACGTGTCTGGCACACTAAGAACTGAACAGGATAAAGAAGTACTACTATAAGCGCAAGATGTACATACAGGTTAAGCCCTCGTGCATTAGTACGGGTTCGCTCAAGACCTCTCAGCCCTTACACGTCCCGCCTATCAAACTGGTCGTCTACCAGCGCACTTACCAGACTCTCTCTGTGAGGGAACTTATCTTGAGGCTGGCTTCCCACTTAGATGCTTTCAGTGGTTATCCTTCCCAGACTTAGCTACCCAGCTATGCCGTTGGCACGACAACTGGCACACCAGCGGTCTGTCCATCCCGGTCCTCTCGTACTAGGGACAGCTCCTCTCAATTCCCTTGCGCCCACAGCGGATAGAGACCGACCTGTCTCACGACGGTCTGAACCCAGCTCGCGTGCCACTTTAATGGGCGGACAGCCCAACCCTTGGGACTTGCTCCAGCCCCAGGATGTGACGAGCCGACATCGAGGTGCCGCACCTTCCCGTCGATGTGAACTCTTGGGGAAGACTAGCCTGTTATCCCCGGGGTAGCTTTTATCCGTTAAGCCACAGCCTTTCCACTCAGAACCGTGGGTTCACTAACGCCGACTTTCGTCTCTGCTCAACATGTCCGTCTCGCAGTCAAGCTCCCTTTTGCGTTTGCACTCTGCAACTGGTTTCCATTCAGCCTGAGGGAACCTTTGCGCGCCTCCGTTACCTTTTGGGAGGCGACCGCCCCAGTCAAACTGCCCACCTGACACTGTCCCCATACCGGGTCACGCCACAGGTTAGAACCAAAACTCAATCAGGGTGGTATTTCACCAGCGACTCCACCGATCCTGGCGAACCAGCTTCGCAGTCTCCCACCTATCCTACACAGAGTAAGCCCTAATCCAATATCAAGCTGCAGTAAAGCTCCACGGGGTCTTTTTGTCCTGCTGCGGGTAAGAAGCATCTTCACTCCTACTTCAGTTTCACCGGGCCCTCCGTCGAGACAGCGCCCCACTCGTTACGCCTTTCGTGCGGGTCGGAACTTACCCGACAAGGAATTTCGCTACCTTAGGACCGTTATAGTTACGGCCGCCGTTCACCGGGGCTTCAGTTCAAAGCTCTCACCTCTCCCCTTAACCTTCCGGCACTGGGCAGGCGTCAGCCCGTATACGTCGTCTCTCAACTTCGCACGGACCTGTGTTTTTGCTAAACAGTCGGCAGGGCCTCTTCTCTGCGGCCTCCTCAAGCTCAGGCACGTCTGTACCCTCACTCTACCGAGGCGGTCCTTCTCCCGAAGTTACGGACCCTTTTTGCCTAGTTCCTTGACGAAGGTTCTCCCGTCCCCCTTGGTGTTCTCCACCTGTCTACCTGTGTCGGTTTGCGGTACGGTCGCATAGGTCTCACTAGAGGCTTTTCTCGTCAGCTTGGGTTCAATCACTTCCACCTGGTTCAGGCTCGCCTTCACCCCTCAGCTCAGACGGTCTTTTAACCCCGTCCTCAGCGCCTACAGGCTTGGCACCAGCTCTTCCAGCCGCTGGCTGACCTACCCTTCTGCGTCACCCCTTCGCTCAGACAACCTGATGCGGTACAGGAATATTCACCTGTTTTCCATCGACTACGCCTTTCGGCCTCGCCTTAGGTCCGACTAACCCGACGCGGATTGACCTCCCGTCGGAAACCTTAGACTTCCGGGGACTGCGGTTCTCACACAGCTCTCGCTACTCGTGCCAACATTCTCGCTTCCATGCACTCCACGACTCCTCTCGGTATCGCTTCCATGCGCATGCAACGCTCGCCTACCTCCCGCACATGTCCGCAGACATCTGCAAAACCGTAGCTTCGGCGGGTGACTTAAGCCCCGTTATATTTTCGGCGCAGTATCACTTGACCAGTGAGCTGTTACGCACTCTTTCAAGGATGGCTGCTTCCAAGCCAACCTCCTGGCTGTCTCTGTAACACCACTTCCTTTCCCACTTAGTCTCCACTTGAGGACCTTAGCTGACGGTCTGGGCTTTTCCCCTCTTGACCACGAAACTCATCTCCCGTAGTCCAACTGCCGTTCTAAAGCACAGGCATTCGGAGTTTGGTTGAGTTCGGTAAGCATTTCGCCCCCTACCTCATCCAGTGCTCTACCTCCTGCGCTCAGCAAACGACGCTAGCCCTAAAGCTATTTCGGCGAGAACCAGCTATCTCCAGGTTCGTTTGGCATTTCACCCCTATCCACACCTCATCCGAGCACTTTGCAACGTACACCGGTTCGACCCTCCACGAAATTTTACTCCCGCTTCAGTCTGGACATGGATAGCTCACCTGGTTTCGGGTCTACTGCCAGCAACTCATTCGCCCTATTCAGACTCGCTTTCGCTTCGGCTCCGGCTATCACACCTTAACCTCGCTACTGACCGTAACTCGTTGGCTCATTCTCCAATAGGCACGCCATCACCCGGCCAAGGCTAACCCCGGCATCAGGCTCTGACTGCTTGTAGGCATACGGTTTCAGGCTCTCTTTCACTCCCCTATCAGGGGTCCTTTTCACCTTTCCCTCACGGTACTTGTCCACTATCGGTCGCCAAAGGTATTTAGTCTTGGAGAGTGGTCTCCCCAGCTTCTCACAGGGTTTGCGTGCCCCGTGATACTCAGGATACCGGCCAGCCCTTCCCAGATTTCGCCTACGGGACTCTCACCCTCTCCGGTCCGCCTTTCCAGTGCGGTTCCGCTATCCGGTCCAGACCTTCCGCCGGTCCTCCTACCCCGCACCAGCTTGCGCCGGTACGGTTTGGACTAATCCGCTTTCGCTCGCCACTACTCACGGAATGCTCTCTTTTCCTCCGGGTACTTAGATGTTTCACTTCCCCGAGTTCCCCGCTACGCAGCTATCCTTTTCACTGCGCGCTGCCCCGGCATTCCCCAGGGCGGGTTTCCCCATTCGGACATCTGCGGATCGCAGCCTTACCACAACTCCCCGCAGCTTTTCGCAGTGGTACACGTCCTTCCTCGGCCTTTGGCGCCAAGGCATCCTCCGTATGCCCTTCGTAGCTTAACCTGCTGTGTTCAGAGCAACGACCCGAAAGCCGCCGCTCCCTTCTCACTCCTACAGCAGTTCTTCTCTATCCTATTCAGTTCTTAATGTGCCATCAATGCGCATGCTTCCCGCTCGCAGCCGACCGGACTCCCAGCCTCCAGCCTTCCGCTTCACAGCCGGCCGGGCCTGCAGAACCCTTCCTCGCTGCCGTCACACAGCTTCAGCGCACACTCCCCGCTTCCACCGTACGACTGTGGGCCTGCGTGGACTCGAACCACGGACCCCTGCGTTATCAGCACAGTGCTCTA
Organism: Acidimicrobiia bacterium; assembly: GCA_009837815.1. Classification (GTDB taxonomy): domain Bacteria; phylum Actinomycetota; class Acidimicrobiia; order Spongiisociales; family ZC4RG35; genus Bin76. The sequence continues at coordinate 273 of VXSV01000057.1, read as the reverse complement.
ACCGTCTGAGCTACAGGCCCTTCTTCCACTTGCCCCGCCTTCACTTCAGAGGCGCATTAACCCCTGAAAAGTGACAAGATAACCCAGCCTTCACAGACCCCACTGCTGCGGCGTCTCCGCTTCCACAACAGCACAGCTTCCGCTCTGTACAACTACTGTCTGCACAACTACTGCTCCGTACAGAATCCGCTGCTCCGTCTCCACAGATTCGCCTTCGCTTCCTTAGAAAGGAGGTGATCCAGCCGCACCTTCCGGTACGGCTACCTTGTTACG
>VXSV01000108.1 GCA_009837815.1 Acidimicrobiia bacterium | reverse complement strand
ATCGGGGGCGGCCCAGGAACACCATGACGAACTGACGGACCATGTAAAAGGCGGTCAGCAGGGCGGCGATCAACCCCATGAGCCACAGCACGGTGAAAAGGCCGCCCTGGTTGAACACCGCGCCCAGAATCTCGTCCTTCGACCAGAAGCCCGCAAGCGGGGGGAGCCCGGCGATGGCCACCACCCCGATCCCCATGGTGAGGAAGGTGACCGGCATGGCTTTGCGCAGTCCCCCCATCTCCTCCATGTCCTGGCGTCCCCCCATGGCGTGGATCACCGAACCGGCCCCCAGGAACAGGAGCGCTTTGAAGAAGGCGTGGGTCATCAAGTGGAACACCCCGGCCACATAGGCGGTGGCCCCCACCGCCAGGAACATGTAGCCCAACTGACTGATGGTGGAGTAGGCCAGCACCCGCTTGATGTCGGACTGGCCTATGGCGATGGTGGCCGCCCACAGGGCGGTGGCTGCGCCGACAACGGCCACCGCTCCCGACGCGGCGGGGGCCAGCTCGAAGATGGGAGCGGACCGCGCGATCACATAAACCCCGGCGGTCACCATGGTGGCGGCGTGAATCAGGGCCGAGACCGGGGTGGGACCCTCCATGGCGTCGGGCAGCCAGACATACAGGGGGATCTGCGCCGACTTCCCGATCGCCCCGGCTGCCAGCATCAACCCGATCAGGGTGGCCGCCGACCCCGTCAGCTCGTCGGATGCCCGGTCGAATACCCCCGAATAGGACAGCGTCCCGAAGGAACTGAAGATCAGCATCAGGGCTATGAGAAAACCGAAGTCGCCGATCCGGTTCACAACGAACGCCTTCTTCCCCGCCGCCGCGGCGGAGGGCCTGGTGAACCAGAACGAGATCAGGAGATACGAACACAGACCGACCAGTTCCCAGCCCACGAACAGCATGGCGTAGTTTCCGGCCAGCACCAGGGTGAGCATGGAAGCGGTGAACAGGTTGAGATAGGCGAAGAACCGGGGAAAGCGGGGATCTCCGTGCATGTATCCCAGCGAATAGACGTGAATCAACGAGCCCACCCCGGTCACCACCAGGGTCATCAAAGCCGACAGCGGGTCCCAGACAATCTCGAAGGAAGCGCCCACGGCCGGCATCCACTCCCACAGAAGGGACTGGGAGGGATGCCCCTCCCCGGTGAAGAAGGGAACGGCGGCCACCGCCGCCACCCCGAAGGCGGCCAGAGAAGCGGCGCAGGCCAGGTAGCCGGACCGCGGCTCGCCCAGCCACCGTCCGGCGAAATGCAACAGCAGCGACCCCCCCAGGGGAAGGGCGATCACCAACCACAACGCCTCGGCGGGAAGTTCGATCATCCCCGGAGCGCCGCCAACTCGTCGACCGAGGCGGTCTCCCGTCTCCTGAAGATGGCGACGATGATCGCCAGACCCACCACCACTTCAGCTGCCGCCACCACCAGCACGAAGAAGACCGCCACCTGCCCGTCCAGCACTCCCGCCGCCCGGCCGGCGGCCACGAAGGTGAGGTTGACCGCATTGAGCATCAACTCCACGCACATGAACATCACCAGGGCGTTGCGTCGGATCAGCACCCCGGTCATCCCCAGGACGAACAGGACGGCGGCCAGCGTCATGTACCAGCCCGGGGTGACGACGGGCATCAGTCCTCCGTCGGCGACTCGGCGGACCGTCGGTGGAAAGCCAGGGCGATCGCCCCCACCGCGGCGATGGTCAACAACAGAGCGGTCACCTCAACTCCCAGCACCCAGGTGGTGAAGAGCTCTCCTCCCAGAGCCTGGACCGTGCCGTTGGGAATCTCGGCCGCCTCCCCCGAGGCGGGGGTCCAGGTGAACCGGCCTCTCGACACCAACGCCGCCGCTCCCAGGGCCACCACGGTGGCAAACCCGGCAACCAGTTTGCGCTGGAGGGGAATGGTCTCGGAGGTGTCCTCGGAGCGGTCCACGCCGATGAACATGATCACGAACAGAAACAGGGTCAGCACCGCCCCCGCGTAGACCACCACCTGCACCGCGGCCACCAGGTGGGCCAGGTTGACCACGTATATGACAGCCAGGGACACCAAGGCGCCCAGGAGGCCCAGCGCGGAGCGGACCGGGTTGCGGGCCAGGACCACCGTCACCGCGCCGGCCAGCGTCCCCGCCCCCATCAGCACGAAGATCACCAGCTCAACCATGCTCAGAATCCCTGGTCTCCTGATCGGGCTCCGGCGCCCAGGAGGCTGGGCCGGGGGTGGCCTGCCACATGGTCTCCCCTTCATAGGCCGCCACCCCGCTGGGGGAGGTGGCGCGCAGCCAGCCGTCAGCGGCGTCCAGTTCGGCGAGGTCGGCGAACGGGTCCTCCCGGTAGATGTGGGGGACCGACCCGTCCTCTGCCATCAACAGCTCCTTTTTGGTGTGGATGGCGTCGTTGCGGTTGGTGACCGACATCTCGAAGAGGTGGCTCATGGTGATGGCCTCCGTCGGACAGGCTTCCACGCACAGCCCGCAGAAGATGCAACGCAGCATGTTGATCTCATACACGTACCCGAAGCGTTCTCCGGGACTCCGCGGGTCGTCAGGCGGGTTGTCCGCCCCCCGCACATAGATGCAGCGAGCCGGGCAGGCGCCCGCGCACAGTTCGCACCCTATGCACTTTTCCATCCCGTCGGGGTAGCGATTCAGGACATGGCGACCGTGGAACCGGGTGGGCTTTGAACGCATCTCCGAGGGGTAGCGGGTGGTGACGATGTCTTTGCCGAACAGACCTCGCAGCCCTATCGAGCCGGTCACCTTGAAGCCTTTCCAGAATTCTTTCAGTATTCCCATTTCTCACCTCACCCTATAAAGGGCAGCCCGAACTGACGGAAGCCGATCACCACGGTGGAGACCACCAGCCACAGCATCGAAGCCGGTATCAACCGCTTCCAACCCAGGCTCATCAACTGGTCGTAGCGCAGCCGCGGCAGGGTGGCTCTGATCCAAAAGAACGCAACCACCAACACATAGCTCTTCAACATCAACCACACCACCGGAAGGATGGCCGAAATCCATCCGGGCATAACTCCTTCCCAGGTTGGGCCGTTCCACCCGCCGAAGAAGAGCGTGGCGGCGATGGCGCACATGGAGAGGATGTTGATGTACTCGGCCAGAAAAAACATGGCGAAGCGGATTCCCGAGTACTCGGTGTGGAACCCGCCCACCAGCTCCTGCTCCGCCTCCACCAGGTCGAACGGCGCCCGGTTGGTCTCCGCCACCGCCGACAGGAAAAAAATCACGAACGCCACCACCTGGGGGAAGACATACCAACGCGGAATCAAGCTGAGCACCGGGTCGAGGAAGGCGACGGTCCCCGACCAGTTCCCCGACTGGCGCTCCACTATCTCGGCCAGGGAAAGAGTTCCGCTTTCGGCCCCGGGAGCGGTGGCCGAGAACATCACAACCGCCACCATCGCCAACCCCATCGCCGCCTCATAGGAGATGGCCTGCGCGGTGGCCCGCACGCCTCCCAGCAAGGGATACTTGGACCCCGACGACCACCCGGCCAGCACCACCGCGTACACGGCCATCGACGACATCGCCAGGATGAACAGGATTCCGATGTTGAGATCCGCCCCCTGAAGCGGCACCTGCCGACCCGCTACTTCCAGCCCCGGACCGAGAGGAACCATCATAAAGATCAAAAAGGCGGGGACCACCGCCAGGAAAGGGGCCAGCAGGTAGGCGCCCAAGTCCACCTTCCGCGGAGTCACCTGCTCCTTGAAGAACAGCTTTACTCCGTCGGCAAGGGTCTGGAGGATCCCCCATGGACCCGCCCGGGCGGGCCCGACGCGGTTCTGCATGTCCGCCACGATTTTTCGCTCCAACCAGATGTTGACGATGGTGAGCACCACCAACAGAGCGAACACCCCCACCACGCGGGCAGCCACCAATAAGAGATCCACCCAGTCCATCAGAGGGTTGCCACCAGGAATTTGAGCGCTGCCACGGCCTAGGTG
>VXSV01000120.1 GCA_009837815.1 Acidimicrobiia bacterium | reverse complement strand
CCCGATGACCTCTTCAAGGAAGAAGGGTGGCCGGAGGGAATCCGACGGGCGCTCGAAGACCCGGACTGGATAGCCGGGATCGCCCGCCAGGAGGGGGTCGAAGAGGAATATCAGACAGCCTTGGAAGATTTCTCGGGCCTATTGTTCCGGTTGCCCGACCCGACGCCCGACACCGGCCTCCAGGAGGTCTCCACCTCGGCCACCGGCATAGTCACCTACGCACAATGCCCGAAGAAGTACTTCTGGTCATCGGTTGATCCCCTCCCCCGCCGCTACTCCTACGCAACCCGGCGAGGAACCCGTATCCATCGGCAGATAGAACTTCACCATCAGGGCAAGGTCCCCCTGCTGGAACCCGAAGACGAGTTCCGGGATCTCACCGGCGACGACCGCCCCATCGACTCCCCGGCTCACCCTTTTGACGTTTTCTTGAACTCGCGGTTTGCGAACATGAAAACCCAGTGGCTGGAACGAGGGTTCACCCTCCGGCTGGGAGAGGGCTTTCTGGTGAGGGGCCGGATCGACGCCATCTACCGGACCGAGTCCGGCGCCTGGGAGATCGTGGACTTCAAGTCGGGGCGCCCGCCGAGTGACGATCCCCATGAGGCCCGGTTGGCTCAGATGCAGGTGTACGCCCTGGCGGTGCGAGATATCCCCGAACTCGGGCCGGCCCCCGACGACCTGTCGGTGACCATCGCCTACCTGGGAGGAGGCGGGCTGGCGGAGAGTCCGAGCGCCGAGGATGTCGGCGCCGATTGGCTGGCTGCCGCACGCCGAAGGCTGGAAGCCATAGCCGGCTCGATCCGCGACCAACAGTGGGATCCCACCCCATCGACGGAGTGCAGGGCATGCGACTTCTACCGGGTCTGCCCGGAGGGGAAGGCCTTCATCTCTTCGATCGGACGCACGTCCTGAACCCGACGCCGGATCACCCCGCGGCCGCGTCTCGAAGCGTCAGACGATCCGGCCTTCGCTGGTCTCCACCAGGATGGTGACCGGACCGTCGTTGGTGAGGGAGACCTCCATCATGGCGCCGAACCTTCCCGTGGCCACCCGCACCCCCCTTCCCCGCAGTTCAGCGGCCACCTCATCCACCAATCTACGCGCCGGTTCTGGCCGGGCCGCACCGACGAAAGAGGGGCGGCGGCCCTTCCGAACGTCACCGTACAGAGTGAACTGGCTGACCACCAGCGCCGCTCCCCCGGTGTCCGCCACCGACAGGTTCATCTTCCCATCGGCATCCGAGAAGATCCGGAGGCCTGCGATTTTTTGGCCCAGAGCGCGGGCATCCTCCGACGTATCCTCATGGGTGGCGCCAACCAGGACTAAGAGGCCGGAGTCGATTTCGCCAAACGTCTCCCCATCCACCACCACCCGCGCCGAGGAGACTCTTTGCACCACTGCTCGCATCTCCGCCATGATGGTAGGAGGTTCTCCCGGTGTGATGTGGCGGCCCCGCCCCCATGCCGGCGGGCATTTCCGATGAGCGTTCCCAAAGACCTGGTGGGAAAGACCAGCAGGAGAATGTGCCCGGGAGCGTTCGCAAACCTGGGAGGCAAACGACCCACAGCCAACCGGAACGCCCCTCCCCTTCGCCGGTGGAAGGCGACATGGGAGGCGCTTTCCACCGAGTTGACCGGCGGAGGGCCCGCCACCGGGGAGGAAGACTCGTTCGACCCGGTACAGGCTGCAATCGTGGCCGCCCAAATCAAGAGGGCCGAGCCTCTCCTCCCCGCCCGGGAAGGGGGCGACTTCGACCTCGACTGGCCCCGTTTGAGCTCTCCGATCGGCGACCAGGAGTTGGAGGTCTTTTTTCAGTTCGTCCACGCCGACCCGGACGGGTTCCTGAAGATGTACCGGCTGAAAACAGCCCAGATCAGAAGAGGAGAGGAGTTCGTCTCCGCCCCTGAAGAGATCGCCGCCGTGGTCTCCGACCCTCGCTTCCCCGACTCATTGGAAGCCTATGAGATGAGGACCGCCGACGGTGAGATGATCCGCCTGGAGATGCCGCCGGCCCAAGCCCGGGAGACGCTGAGGCGCCTGGATAGTGACTACCAGGCCATGGCGGAGGCCGATCCGGGGGACATCCGCCCGGGTCTGCACTGTTCGATGTGTGAGGTGGCCGACCTGTGCAGGACGTTTCCGGCTATCGATCCGTCGATGGAGAAGGTCGCCCCACACGGAAAACGCCGATTGCCCTCTGTCTACCGGCTGATGCTCTCCAAGTCCCGACTCGAGGACATGGACTCCTGCCAGAGGAGGGCCGCCTGGAGGGCCTGGTTCTTCATCCCGGCAGATCTCGACCATCGGTCCCGCGAGCCCTCCCCCGCCCTGGCGGTGGGCACCAGGTTCCACAGTTTGATGGCCGAGGCGCTCCTCTCGGCCGATCCCGGTTCGTTTTTCCTTGGAGATCCCGAGATGGAGCCTCTTTACCTTCAGCATCAGAACCTGCCGTGCGACGCGCCCGTCCGGGTCAAGGCAACCGAGTTTCCGCTGGGGTTCGCTGTCAGGTTCCGGGTCGGCGGCCACAGCGTTTCGGTGGTCTCCTACGGCCTGGCGGACGCGGTGGGCCGGGAACCCGACGGCACACCGGCGGCCGTCGACCACAAGACCGGCCGGTCGGTAGGATCCAATCCTCACGAAGCGGAGATCTATGCCCTCGGGGCGCTGCTCCGTTTTCCCAACTCCCCTGCGGTGGCCACTCACATCCACCGTCTCGCCATCGGGAGGGAACCGGTCTGCGAACGAGTGGTCTGGGAACGGGACCGGATCAGGGACCTCGTCACCCGGTTGGGCAGCCTTGCCGAGACTGCCGCCCGCTGGGATCTCCTGGACGCCACCTCGCCTCCCTTCCGAGTAGGCGAGTGGTGCGGCACATGCCCCTTCGAGCAGAGGTGCGTCTCCTTCCGGTAAACCCAGACACGGCGGGGGTGTTGGCGATCATTGAAGGACGCCGCTACTACCAGAAACTCCAAGTCCCGCGGGAAAACCCACAGAGAAGCCCTACGCGCCCTCTAACGCCGAATCTAAGGCCGCGTCTGGACCCACCTCCAACCACCAATACCAAGCCTCGATTGGACATGGAGCTCCACTAGAATGACTAGTTAGAAGACTAGTTTGTTATCGATAGGAGGACCCCGGTGGCATGGCAGGTACAGGAGGCAAAGGCGAGGTTTAGTGAAATGCTTGAGACGAGCCGGGTTGAAGGGCCGCAGATCGTCACCAAGCGGGGAGTGGAAACCGCTGTTTTGGTAGCGATGGAAGAATGGAAGGAGATACAGCGGCGCGCCAAGCCGAGGATCAAGGAGTGGTTGCTGGCGCCGGAGGCCAGGACGGAGTCGCTGACTCCACCCAGAGTCAGGCATCAACACCGCTCTCTTCCACACCTGGATTGATCGGTGTTTCTCCTCGACACCAATGTGGTGTCGGAATTGCGTCGGCCACGGCCAAACCCCGGAGTGACGCGCTGGATAGACGCGACGCCCGACCACCGGATTTATCTGTCGGCCGTTACGATCGGGGAAGTCCAAGCGGGAATCGAGATCAGCCGGGAAAGAGATCCCTCCAAGGCGGAGGCGTTGGAGAAGTGGCTTGTTCAGGTGCTCTTCTCCCATAGGATCCTGCCGATGGACACCGAAGCATTCCGAGTTTGGGCCAGGCTCAAACAAGGCCGGCCGGAATCGTTGCTGGAGGACGCAATGATCGCCGCTACTGCCGAGGTGCATGGGTTGACGGTGGTAACTCGAAATGTGCGGGACTTCAGACAACTCGGAGTGAAAGTGCTGGACCCGTTCGTTTGAGGATTGCAAAGCGTTTAGACCCAACGGATCAATAGCGGATGGGAATGTGTCACAGGTGGGGGGTACCCTCATCCTGTGACAACCCATAAGGTCATGACGACGGACCCCGCGGCGTTGCCGGACGAGGCGGTGCACCGTCGGACGTGCCGGGCTTGATGCCGGGACTCGCTGGCAGGTCAGGTTCCTGCCCGGCGTTTCCGGGAGGGGCGGCGGTCGGGCGG
>VXSV01000018.1 GCA_009837815.1 Acidimicrobiia bacterium | reverse complement strand
CCACCCGGGCTAAGCCCTTTCCGCCCGGTACGGTGGCCCCGTTCTTGTGAAAATCTGACACCACATGGGGGGAAGGGGGTCTCCCACCTCAGCGGCCGGACCATCAAGATCGAAGAGAGCGGACAGCGCGGCGACCGGCCAGGGGTCGAGACGCCGGCGGCGGTTCTCGGAGTTGCCTATCCAGTCGGTCAGGTTCGCAGATTTCATGGGGCGGTTCGGGGTCGGCGGGCCTGGAGTTGCAGTCGCACAAAGGGTACGACATGGCCGTGGCCGGCCCGGGTCAGTTCGGCCACCTTCTCCGACACTTCGGCGACCAGGTCCTCGAACACGGGAGGGGGCAGGCGGGGTCGGTACCCGGTCAGGGTCTGGGTGCGCAGCCAGCCCGTCAGCCCGGTGCGGGAGAAGGTGCGAGGCTGGGTCTCGGTCCGCAGTTCCTCGGCGGCGCCGAACGGCGAGCCGGCCAGCATCTCCCGGTAGCGGTGGAGAGAGGGCCACGGGTGATGGGGCAGGCGACCCTGCAGGTGGCGACGGTAGGGCGGACGGTCCGCAATCGAGAAGATGATCCTCCGGATCTCTTCGATGTTGGTCTCGGCGGCGAAGCTGGCCAGAAGCCTCCCGCCTGGGACCAGGGCGCGAAAGATCTTCTCCAGCACACGCGGGTGTTCGGGGATGGGGATCCAGTGCAGGCAGGCGATGGAGAACACCGCCGCGAAGCGCTTCTCCCAGCAGAGGTCCTGGACCCGGCGCACCTCGAAGCGAAGCCGGGGTCTCTCATGCCGGCAGGCCTGTTCGATCTGGCTGGGTGAAGCATCGATCCCGATCACCTCGGATCGCGGGTAGTGGTCCGCCAGGGCCGCGGTCAGATCCCCGGCGCCGCATCCCACGTCCAAGAGCGAGTCGCCGGCGCCCAGGCCGAGGCTCCACAGGGCCGGCGGGTCGAAGGCCCGGTGATGGGCGGTGTTCTCCCGGTACTCCGAACCGCTCCAGGCATCGGCCACGTCTGCAACCGGGTTCACGGACATAACGGCGTCAACGCAGCCATCAAGGGCTGCGCGGAGGGAATCGATCCTGAACAGAAAGTCGAAGAACTCAAATGACCTCCGGCCGGTGTCGTCATTTGCCGGAAAGCAAACATAGCCTGCTCCCGAATCGGCGGGGAGGAACTGTCACTGTGTGAGGGGGCGGCCCACCCGGCCCGGTCGTGCCGAGTCCGCCGCGGATCATGGCGTCCAAGAGCGGGCGCGCCGGAGGAAGACGTCCGGGTCTGCCGCCCACTCGGCATATCCGATCGCCCGGTGATCGGTCAGGTAGTCGAGCATTTCATCCAGGCAGGCAACCAGGGACCGTTCGGCTACAGAGAGGGTCCACCCACCCAGTTCCACCTCCGAATCAAGGGCGGTGACGGTGAAGGCTCCGCCGCCGCCGTAGGCGCGGGCCGACTCGAGGTTCCCGATCTCACCGCGCGCCACCGCGTCAATCGACCCGTCGGCCAGGGCAGCGAGGAGTTCGTTCTCACCGGTGGCCTCCCCCGGATAGACCACCACCGGCATGTCGGGGGAGGGAGGTTCCAGCCACCGGCGTCCTTCCAATCGGGGCGACGATCCGGCGGCCGTGATGACATAGCGGTCCGACCCGTCCGCCACCAGGGGGCCTGCGTCCGTGACGATCCCGGTCCCTTCGGCCAGCGTCCCGTGGGAGTCTGCCAGGCCGGTGAGTTGCAGCAGCCGGGCCTCGCCGGTGGTGCCTGCCAGCACTCCTACCCGGACGTCTTCGGTCAGGTCGGCGTGGGTGGCGTAGAGGGACGCATCCGCCACCCGGACCAGCAGCGACTGACGGAAACCGATGTGGCCCGAGGTGAAGACCACGACCTCGTCGCCGGTGACGCCGCGGGTGCGGGATTCGAGGATGGTGATTCCGCCTCCGGCTACGTCGAAGCCGTCCCCGGCGGGCAGGAGCCAGATGTCCTGCCACTCCGCCACCGGGATGCGGTCGAAGACCAGTCCGACGCCCCCTATTTCTTCCAAGGCGGTGAGAAGGTCGGCCTCGTATCCCACGTGGTCGGAGAACCCGGCCGAATCGGGATCGGGATCGGCGCCGGCGCTGACCGGCTCGAAGAATGCGTAGAATCCGAAGCGGAGTGTCCGCTCCTCGGCGCAGGCGCCCGAGACGGCCTCCGGCGGGTCCGGGGTGGTCTCACCGCAGGCCGCCAGGCCGGACAAGGCCACCGCCGCAAGGGAGACGAGCAACCGTCCTGAAAAGGATTGGATGGGCATCCTCAAGGCAATAGCTTATCCGCAGAAAGGATGCCCACCTGGGGGGATTCCGACAGGGTGGGTAACATCATTGCCAGCCGATTCGACCCCTCTTCTCATGATCGAGAACCAGCCAGAGACAACCTCCGGAATACCTCTCAAGCTTCTGTACGGGCCCGATGACGTCCCCACCGGCATCCGGGAAGCCCTGGCCGCCCCTCCCGGGCGGGCGCCGTATCTTCGGGGCGCCTATCCCCGCATGTACCGGGACCGGCCGTGGAGGATTTTCCAGCTCTCGGGCTACGGGAACCCCGAGGACATGAACGAGCGACTCAAGTTCCTGCTGTTCGAGGCCGGGGAGACGGGGATCATCATAAAGCACGACCGGATGACCGATGACCATCTCTACGACGTCGACCATCCCGAGATCGTGGAGAGGCGAGAAGACGTCGGCCTGACCGGCACGGTCACCGTTGGCTTGCGGGACTACGAGACCATTCTCTCCGACCTGCCTCTCGACTCCATCTACGCCAAGCCGGGAGGCGGCGTTCCGCAGTCGGCGGTCTACACCCTACCCTCCTATTGGTCGGTGGCCCGCCGCCGGGGTATACCGCTCGAGAAGCTGGCCGGGACCGGACAGAGCGACTTCTTCCTGACCTACCTGGGGTGTCCCACCAAGGAACAGATCCCGCCCGAGGCGGCGATCCGGTTCAATCTCGATCTGATCGAATGGTGCTCCGAGCGCATGCCCCGCTGGGTGCCGGTCTCCATCGCCGGTTACAACGCGGCTGACAGCGGACTGTCGGCCCACCAGGAACTGGGGGCGGTGATGGCCAACGCCGTCCAGTACCTGGACATGATCGCCGCCCGGGGAAAGGTGGACGTGGAGCGGTTGGCCCACCGGATCGGAGGGGTGAACTTTCGGGTCTCCATGGAGGTATTCGAGGACGCCGCAAAGCTGCGAGCGGCCCGCAAGATGTGGTCGGATCTGCTGGGACAGCGTTACGGGATCACCGACGAGAAGGCCCGGCAGATGAGAATCCACGTGGTGACCGCCGGGAGCGCCATGACCTATCAGGAGCCGTTCAACAACATCGTGCGGGGCGCCCTGATGGCGCTGTTCTCCGTTCTGGGAGGCACCCAGTCGCTGGGAGTCTCCGGGTACGACGAGGCGATGTCCATCCCGTCCGATCACGCCCATCTGATGTCGATCCGCATCCAGCAAATTCTCCAGAACGAGATAAACCTGCGGGAGGTCGCCGATCCGCTGGGCGGGAGCTACTACGTCGAGTCACTCACGGGAGAACTCGAACACCGAGGTTGGGAGTTCTTCGAACAGATCCAGGACCGCGGGGGCTTTCTGGCCGTGCTGGACGACGGGTTCCTCCTGGAATGCGCCGAGGAGAACAACCAGCGGATCGCGGCCGGGATAGAAGCCGGCGAGCGGGCGATCGTGGGAGTCAACACCCACACCATCGACGACCCCATCATGGAGGTCGAAGCCTTCGAGGGGCGGTCGGGCGCCCAGACCTGGGAGATGGCCATGGAACGTCTCTCCGACCTGCGGCGGACCCGCCACGGCCGGGGTGCGGTGGAAGCCCTGCGCAACCTGCAGGAGGTGTGCCGGAACGAGGCGGTCAACGCCATCCCCGCCTTCATGGAGGCGGTGAGCGCCGATGCATCCATCGGGGAGATCGGCGATGTGCTACGGGATGCCTTCGGAGACTGGCAGGTCCCGATCAGTGTCTGAACACGGAACGAGTCCCCACCCCCCCCCCCCGGGGAGGGTGGGCAAGAGCAGCCGGGGCCGGC
>VXSV01000125.1 GCA_009837815.1 Acidimicrobiia bacterium | reverse complement strand
GGCCGTCCACCTATGCCGACTCATGGACACCATAGACTACCCCCGCTCATTGGGGGCGTAGGCGTTGCCTCTCTATGGCCAGTCTTCCCTTGAGTCGCTCCATAAAGACTTCAGGCACCTCCTCTGTGAGGTGGTGCCTGATGGTGTAGCGGACGCGACGTTCCACGATTTCTATGTTCTTACAAGGCGGACAGTAGCTGAAGTGGTTGACCAGTCGGTGCTCCGTCTCGACTTCCAGCTCACCGTCGACATATCCGTAGAGGTAGGTTATGGTCTGGCGGCACTCTTTAGACATGCGGAACCTCCGATGGGGTAAGTCCCCGCTTGCTTGCATACTCCCACAACGCTTTTCGGAGTGCGTTTCTTCCCCGATGCAGCCGGGACATGACAGTTCCCATAGGAAGATCGAGAGTGGCGGCTATCTCCTTGTACGACAGTCCCTCCACATCCGCCAACAGCACCGGCATGCGATAGATGACAGGAAGGTCTTCGATGGCATCCACGATGTCCGACTCGAATACCTGCTCGATGAGATGGTCCTCGGGCGCTTTGGCCCAGGACCGGAAGCGGGAGTGCGAATGAGACGGATAGGGGGACACGTCGCTGCTTTCGTCCAATTCCGTCTCGCGGGGGCGGCGAGATCGTCTTCGGTACTCGTTGATGAAGGTGTTGGTGAGAATCCGGAAAAGCCAGGCCTTGAGGTTGGTCCCGGCTCGGAAGGTGTGATAGCCCCGGTAGGCCCGCAACAAGGCCTCCTGCACCAGGTCCTCGGCGTCCGGACGATTGCGGGCCAGGCGAAGCGCCATTCCATAAAGCTGAGGAATCAACTCCGCCACGTCCTGCTCGAAGGTCTTCTGGTCCGCCATGCCCCTCAACGGTAGTAAACCGCAAGAGCTTCGGTTGTGGGCGAGCATCGGATGTCGGGCTGGGCCACCCTCGTGTGATGGTGATGAGGATCATCGAATGAACGACACCAGGCTTCCCGGGGACTGGCGTTCCCCCTGTTTGAGGACGCGTATGCTGTGATCGTATGAGAGGCCTAATCGTCTCTCGGGTTGGAGATGTTTACCCTATATAGCATTAGTTGTCACATCTCTGTGTTATGGTATGTGCATGGTCAAACACAAATCCAACGGGTTGTCGGCTCACCGGGTGCGGCTGGTTCTTCCTTCAGCCTCCGTGAAGGACGCCACCTCAGAAGAGCTGGAAGAGCGAATGCGGTCGGCCAGTCGGGCCGAGTCGCAGGCCAAGGCGGTGCGGGTTGAAGCGGCCGCGGAGCTTGTGCTTCGGCGCGGGCAAAGTTTGACGGAGAAGACCGTGCGTTCCCAGTCCGGCCAGTCGACCGGCAAATCACGCAAAGAGGTGGAGACCGCCGGCAAACTGAAGGACCTGCCGGTTACTTCCGATGCCTTCCGTAAGGGCAAGATCACTTTCGACCATGCCCGGATCATCGCCGACACCGCTGGGCGGGTTGAGATCGATGAGGAGGAGTTGGTGGACAAGGCGACGTCGGAGCCGGTGGATGTGTTTGCCCGGACGGCCCGCCAACACGAGCAGGAGCAATCCGAGGACGACGGCATGTCGACACTGAAGAAGCAGCGCCGTAGTCGCAATGCCTGGATCAGGATCAATCGGGGAGACGGTATGACCGTGCTGCACGCGGAATTCGATCCGGTTACCGGGGAGCGGGTTAAGACGGCCCTGGCTGCCAAGACCAGAGAGTTGTGGCGGGAAGAGGATCGGGACCACCGCCCCTCCACCGAACAGCGGATGGCCGATGCCCTGGCGGACCTGATCTGCCGACCGGGCGACCGCAAGAAGGCGCCGGTCACCACTCTGTTTCTGATCGCGGACTACGACATCGGGTTGGGGCAGATCCGCAACGCTCGCCTCGGCGACGGCACACCCATGCCGGTGGAGGTGTTCAAGGACTTGGCCTGCCGGGCCCACATCCTTCCCGCCATCTTCAACTCTCGGGGACAGCCTCTCTGGGTGGGGCTGGGAAGGCGGAGCGCAACTCCTGCGCAACGGATTGCTCTGATCGCCCGAGACCGGGGGTGTGTTGGATGCGGCGCCGATCCCGCTTGGTGCCAAGCCCACCACATTGTCCATTGGGCTGCCGAAGGACCGACCGACATCGACAACCTGGTGTTGTTATGCAGCCGGTGTCACCATCGGGTCCATGACGAAGACTGGGAGGTCCAACAGGCCACCCAAGGAGAGTATGTCCTGCAACCTCCGTCACCGGACAACCGACGGCCCCTACCCATCAGAACACCCCGCCGCCGTCGCCGCAAATCCACCACCAAGCTACTGCGGTGACGGCGAGATACGAAGTTGGCAAATAAACCCGCTCTTCGGGGTTGCCCTTCTCGGTCGTCCTGTCCACACTGTTGATGTTGCAAAAACACCTGGCGGTCCCGGGGATCAGAGCTCTCCTCGAACCGCAAAGCCTCAGGTCAGAGATTGTCCGGCACTCCCGTGAATCCGGCTGCCTTTTCGCGGTTTTCGGACTTGGTGGTGGCGGCGGGGGCGGGCCCTTTACCCCGGTTTTCGCGTCTTAGCGGCAGTTTTCGCGAGAATGTGGGGGAGGCGAAGGGCGGCTTTCGGCTATGTGGCTGGTGGTGGCAACTTGTCCAGGAGGGTTGGCAACTCGGCTATTGATTCCACCACTGCGTCGGGTGCGGGACTCTCGGGCGGGCGCTTGGAGACGCCGCTCAGCGCTAGGACCGAGTTCCAGCCGGCGTTGGCCGCCATTTGCAAGTCCGTTTCGGCTCGGTCTCCCACCACGATCACGGGTCCCTCGGCGACCTGTTCCCGGAGAAGGGCGATCATCGGTTCGTGCGGCTTTCCCGCTGCCAGCGCCTCCTGACCGGTGGCGTACTGCACCGCCGCCACTATGGCGCCGGCCGCCGGCCAGGTTCCCTCGTCGGTGGGGAAACTCGGGTCGGTGTTGGTGGCGACGAGCCTGGCGCCGGCCCACACCGCCTGGCAGACATCCCTTAGTAGGTCATATGAGAGATGCGGGGCGAACCCCACGACCGCCGCTCCGGCTTCCCGCCAGTCCGCCACTACTCTCACGCCCACCCCTTCGAGAGCCTCTACTATTCCCGGTCCGCCAAGCACCAGGGAAGGGGGACGGTCCGCGGTCAGAAGGCGGGCGGCGGCCATTGCCGAGGTGAACACCTGGTCTACGCCGGCCGGATAGGAGGTGGCCCGCCGGATTTTCTGGGCGGTGGCCAGTGGAGTGCGGCTTGAGTTATTGGTGCAGAACAGCACCCGGTAGCCCCGTTGTTCGATTGCGGTCAGGGCCTCCTTGGCGCCCTCAACACCCGCATCCCCGAGGTAGATCACCCCGTCCAGGTCGAAGATCACTGTCCCGGCCGCCGCCATCACAGCACCTCCAGCAAAGAGAACATGGTGGGAACCAGCGGGAAGTTCCTGACTTCGGCGATGGGCACCCAGCGAACGTCGGCGGCGTCATCGCCGGCCCGAAGCTTCCCTCCCACCACTTTGCAAGCAAAGTCAACCAGGGAGAAATGCCACTCCGGCGGCTGACCGGGGCCGACCGACTCTCCGGTCCAAATGACGGGACCTACCTTCACCTCCAGCCCGGTTTCCTCCCGGGCCTCCCGCTTTGCGGCATCCCGCCAAGTCTCGCCCCATTGGACTTTCCCTCCTGGGACCGCCCACAGGCCTCTTGCCACGCCATGGCCCCGTTGGATCAACAGCAGCCTGTCCTGTTCGTCTACGACCACCACCCCGACACCGGGAATCGGGTTCGTCTTCTCCTGCCCTTTTTGCGGGAGGTTTGACGGGCTTCGGGCGGCGCCCGCTCCACTCCCGACACGGCCATGGGCAAAGGGGCGGCTGGAGGACGTCAACGACAATCGACGCAGATCTTGGATCTGGGGGAGGACTTTTGGGTGATTCTCTTCACCAGAAAGCACGATTCGCACAGGAACTCGTTCTGGCGGATGGCATGGTCGTCCGGGTTGATGGAGAGTTCCGCCCGCCGGATCCCCGCCACCTCCATGGCCTGCTCCGAGGTGAGCAATTCCCCCGACGCTCCCTCCTCCAC
>VXSV01000034.1 GCA_009837815.1 Acidimicrobiia bacterium | reverse complement strand
ATCGACTTCTCCCGTGCGGCCTCCTTGCTGATGGCCTGCAACGGCAACGCCACCTCGATCAGCTTCTTCTTATAAGCCATGGGATAACTCGATGGGGATGTGGGACCGGGTTGGGGATAGGCCTCTTGGAAAGGGTACCAAGCGTTCCTCCGGCGGACTTTGGGTCATGAAGGCTCCGTAGACCGGTTTAGAAGTTCCTTCAGGGCCAGGTTGAGCGAGTAGGTGCTGAAGGGCATGGTCACACCTTCGAAGGGATGGCGCACATAGCGAACTGTCGGTTCCCCGGCGCCATCGGGTGGCACCTGCACGACAGCTAGGATGAACCGGTCCGGGTGGTTGAGCCCCTGGCGTATCTGCCGTGACTTGACATTCACGGTGTCGGCTCCCTCGATCCGCCCTTTCACCTCGATGAAGTACAGATCACCGGTGGCGGGACATCGACTTTCGATGTCGAATCCCGGGTTGTGATGCTCCATCTCGGTGGGCTCTCGCCCCAATCGCCTTTCGGCGGCCATTACTGCTGCTACTGCTCGTTGGTCGACCCTATCCCGGCTTTCCTGGTCAACAGACAGTGCCGGGTTCTCAACCTCCAGCATTCCCTGCGGGACGATCAACGCGCCCCCCACCACCGCGGGCGGATGGTTGGAGAGGTCGAGTTCCTGGTCGAGTTCTCGGTTGCGCCGATCCAGACGCGCCTCGAGATCGTCGGCGAAATTGCGAGCGTGTCCGGAAGTGAACCCACCGGTTGATTTGCCGGCCAACTCCTTGGTCTTGAGTGTGTGGACTCGCCCGTCCCAATATCGGATCTCCTTCTCCAAACGCTCCCTCACGGCGGTTCTCACCTTCTGCACCCGATTAGTGACGATACCGGAAACCTCCTGGTAGTGGACCTGGGCCAGGTGCTCTATGGCATAGCTTCGAGCCGTGTTCGTGAGAGCGGTCGTAATCCACTCGCCCGCCGCCACCTTTTCCGCCATAGCACGTTCTTCGTCACGGATAGGCCGGTAGTCCAGATAGGGCGCCTGCCCGACGCTGGAGGGCTCCCCACCTTTCGGTATTTCGATGTACTGATATCGTCGAGACACCGAGCGACGACCGTTGCGTTCTGGTTTGCCATCGGTGATCCGATGCTCCAGATAGACCATCACTCGTGGTGTAGTACCCGGATCATCGGGATCAACCAGCACCGCGCCGGTCTGCAAGAAGGCGCCGTACTGTGCTCTGATCGCCCCTATAACCACTTCCAGGAGCGGGTGTCCGGGGCTCAGCACTTCAGCGGGTGGTTTTCCCTCCAATGTCTCCAGGCCGGGTTCGAAGGTGACTCTCTCGTACTCCCGGGCCACGGTAGTCAAGGGATCGGCCCGCAGCACTTGGGGCACGCGGGTTATCTGGAATCGGTTCTTCTCCCGTTCGGGGATCCGACCCCCTAACAAGCGGAAGGCATCGATGAAGAACGCTTGGATGAACCCGGGTTGGAGCTTTCGCATTCTGGCTCGTTCCATCTCGTCCCGAATGCCCGACAGTTTGTCCAACCCCATCCATCCCTCGGTGAGTTGCTGGTGTTCGACCAGGTCTTGCAGGCGAGCGCCCACGTCGGCGTCGATAACTTCGTCCCGCCTGGCTTTGACCTGGGGATCGTCTCCATAGCGGATTGCCGCGATCAGCAGTTCTCGCAGGGACTTGCCGATCATCGAGTCGCCCAGAACGTCATAGACTTGACCTCCCAACGCCTGACGCTGCTGTTCGATCTTCTCGAATAGCCGATGGAAGACCGCACCCTCGCGGGTTTGGTGAGCAACCAGGTTCCACAGGTAACAGACTTCGGTTTGGCCGATGCGGTGGATGCGACCAAAGCGCTGCTCGATGCGGTTGGGGTTCCAAGGGAGGTCGTAGTTGACCATCAGGTTGGCTCGCTGCAGGTTGACGCCTTCTCCGGCCGCGTCGGTGGCTACCAGGACTATCAGGTTGGGATCGTTGACGAAAGCATGTTGCATGCTCCGGCGGTCCTGTCGCTTCATCCCGCCGTGGATCGATCCGACGGCCTCGGGGCGTCCTATAAGAGTGCCGATCCTCCCCAACAGATAGTCGAGAGTGTCGCGGTGCTCGGTAAAGATGATGATCTTGCGAGATGCGCCATTGGAAGAGGTCATCTCCTCGGAATCGAAGATCGCCCGAAGTTGTTCCCATTTGCGATCGGTCTTCAAGTTCCGTAGAACGGCAGCCTGCTTTACCAGTTCGGTCAGTTGGGAGATTTCCTTTTCCAGTTCGGGGACGGTGAGAGCCGCGGTTTCTTGGTCGATGACCTCGTCTTCTATCTGTTCCAGTTCGTCGTCGCGGAAGTCGTCGAAGTCGAAGTCGTCGAAGTTGACGCCGGACTTGGCGAAGGTCCCGGGTGTCACCTTCCCCTCGGCGATGTCCCTCATTTCACCGAGCCGCTTCTCTAAGCGATCCCGGCGGCGTTCCAGAGACCGATGGATGGCTTGTGGTGAAGAAGCCAGCCTTCTCTGCAGAGCGGCAAGGGCAAATCCCACTGCCAATCCACGTCGGCGATCACCGCCCTCTTCCATCTGCTTGGCTCGGTACATGCCCTCTCGGACATAGGAGGTGACTGCCTCATATAGTTCCTGCTCGGGTTCCGACAATTCGTATTTGGCCGAGATGGCGAATCGCTCCGGGAACAGCCTGCGACCGTCGAAGGTGAGAAGTTTCTCCTTTATGTACCGACGCATGACATCGGAGTAGTCGGGGATGTCCTCCCCTTTCAGCCGTCCTTCGAAGCGGTCCGGATCCAACAGGGCCAAGAAGAGATGAAATTCCTCTTCCTTGCCGTTGTGAGGAGTGGCCGTAAGCAGCAGAAAGTGGCGAGTGATGCCCCGGAGTATCTCTCCCACCCGATAGCGTTTGGTCTTCTCCAGCTTTCGGCCGTAGAGGTGGGCAGACATCTTGTGAGCCTCGTCGACCACCACCAAGTCCCACTCCGAGGCCTTCAGCCGCTCCTGCAGTTCTTCGTTGCGGGCCAACTGATCGAGGCGCGCGATCAGCCGTGGGCGCTCCTTGAAGGGGTTGCCCGCGAGCGCCGCCTCCACCATGTCACGGGAGAAGATGTCGAAAGAAAGATGAAATCTATTGTGCAGTTCCTCCTGCCACTGCTCCACCAACGATCCCGGCGCCACGATCAGCACCCGGTCGGCGTCGCCCCGTATGTCCAACTCTCGGATCAGCAGTCCCGACATGATCGTCTTGCCGGCTCCCGGATCGTCGGCCAATAGGAATCGAAGAGGCTGGCGGGGAAGCATCTCCTGATACACCGCCTCGATCTGGTGGGGTAGGGGATCGATGTTCGACCCTTGGACAGCCAAATAGGGATCGAACAGATGCGCCAAATGGATGCGAAGCGCTTCGGATGCGAGCTTGAAAGCATGACCAGGCGCATCGAGAGTCCAGGGGCGATCTGCGGTGGCAACTGAAAGGCGTGCCTCGTCGTCTCGGGACAGCAGTCTCTCCGCCACACCTTGGGACGTGCGGTAAACCACCTGGACAGTCCCAGCGCCATGCCAATCCACAGCCACCACAGTGGCCCGTTCGCCCACCACCAACCCGTCTACCACTGTTCCGGGTACTAGGCCTTCCAACCGCACTTGAGGGTTCCTTTGGTGATTCCCCCGGTCAGGTTACCCACCCGGGGTGACACCTATGGGCGGCCCGGCTCGATACCCCAGATCCACCGGGTGTCGGAAATGCCCCCCGGGGGAAAGCGGAGCAGCATTGGGAAACTGAAAAGGGAAGGGGCACTTTGTAGGCCGACTCCCACAGGTCATGGGTAGGCTGGGCTTGTGGGTGGCATCTTATGTGGACACTGCAAGAGTCGGCACCGGTCGGTGGAAGGCGTGCGCCAATGTTCCCTGCGTCTCACTGCAGGTAATCCCCGCCCTCCAACAAAGGCGAACCGCGGTAGCCCACAAGGGAGAAAGAGTCCCCGATACCGTGGAAGGAAGCATCCGAGCGAGTATGGGAGCCTAACTATTGGGCGACTCCCTCGGCCCGAGCATCGGGTGCCTGGTCGTGGTCAATGCAAAGCTTGCGGTGTTGTCTATGGAGCCGATGCTCGGTGCGGCTGTTCATGAACTGCAGGCAAGACCATGGAGCAGATTGCCTTCGATGGCCACTGGTTCGGGGCCGGTCA
>VXSV01000010.1 GCA_009837815.1 Acidimicrobiia bacterium | reverse complement strand
CCGGCTGTGTCTATGAAGGAGATCGGGGTTGTCCCGGCGCTTAGTCGACGTCGCATCACCGCTAGGGCGTCGGGGTTGTTGTCCACCATTATGAACCGCCGGCCGAGCTTGGAGGCGACCGCTCCGCTGGTGCCGCTTCCTGCGAAGAAGTCCAAAACCCAATCACCCTCTCGGCTGGAGGCCTGCACGATGCGGCGGAGCACCCCCTCCGGCTTCTGGGTGGGGTAGCCGGTCTTTTCTCGGCCGGTGGGCGACACGATCGTGTGCCACCACACGTCGGTGGGGAGCTTTCCTCGTTCGGCCTTGTCGGCGGTGACCAGCCCCGGCGCCATGTAGGGCTCCCGGTCGACGGCTTCGTTGTCGAAGTGGTAGCGGCGGGGATCCTTGACGTAGACCAGGATGTTGTCGTGCTTGGTCGGCCATCGTCGGCGGGTCCGGGCTCCGTAGTCGTAGGCCCAGATGATCTCGTTCAGGAAGCAGTCGCGGCCGAACATCGAGTCCAGGAGCACCTTGGCATAGTGGACCTCCCGGTAGTCGAGGTGCAGATAGAGGGTGCCATGGGCGGCCAGGAGACGCCGGGCCTCGACCAGGCGAGGCTCGAGGAACCCCCAGTAGTCGTCGAAGGAGTCGTCGTAGGCGAAAGGGCGGCCCGCCACCGTCCGGTATGACGCTCCCTTGAAGCCTCGCCGGTCGCCGTCCGGGTCGGCGGTGGTGCGAAGCGTCCGGCGGGTCTGACGCCGACCGGTGTTGAACGGGGGGTCGATGTACACCAGGGATATGGTTTCATCGGGTAGTCCTCGAAGCACCGGAAGGTTGTCACCCGACACCACCAGGTTCGGGCCTTCCAGACGACCCTTGCGGTATTCGAGCCCCCAGAGGCCCCCTCCGGGCATCACATATCGCCTGGATCCGGCTCGAACCGGACCGGGTCCCCCACCCGGATGAGGCCGCCCTTGACCACTTGGGCTGCGATGCCGGCTCTTCCCTCCAGGGCTTCGCGCGCCCCGGGGCCGACGGTCTGGTACATCCGCTCGCAGGGCGGGCAGTCCCGCCACACCGACAGGACGGCTTCGCCGAGGTGGATCAGTGCGCCGGTTGTACGGGGGAGGCGATCGGCGTCCACCGTGATGTTGCGGCGGGTTGCGCCCGCCGGTATGGGATATCCCAGCCGGTCGGCTGCTTCATCCAGTTCGCCCTTGGCGACCACCGTAACGTTGCGGGTGGTGCCCAGGTAGCGGTCGCCCTCCAGTCCGGCTCCCTCCACCGCCAACACCTCGGTGACCTCGGTGAGACCGGCCTTGTGGAGCGGTGCGAGATGGAGGTGGGTTACAGAGGCCACCGGCCTAGCTGCAGCCGAGCGAGGCCCCGCAGTTGAGGCAGCGGTAGCAGCTCCCGTTGCGGACCGTCATATGCCCGCACTCGTCGCACATGGGAGCGTCTCCCATCATCTTGCTCAGCAGGATCTGAGTTGAGGATGGCATCATGGCGGTCCCGCCTCCGCCTTCGGCCTGAGGAAGCAGTTGGGAGATCAGGTCGGCGTTGGTCGGGGAGTCGACGAATTCGGCGGCTTCCTTCACCGCTTCCAGGTTGTCCTCCTCCTGGGCGGCGGCCAGGGCCAACTGCCGGCCCCGGTCCGAGACCGTCGGATGGGGCTCCTCGGGGAGTTCCCTCGGCTCCGGCGTCCCGACCTGGCCCAGGTCTTCCCGTTCCAGGTACTCGATGGCCAGGGCCCGGAAGATGTAGTCGACCATGGAAGACGCCATCTTGATGTTGGGATGGTTCTGCACCAGCCCCCGGGGTTCGAAAGTCTGGTACATGAAGGTGTCCACGAACTCCTCGAGCGGAACCCCGTACTGGAGGCCCTTGGAGACCGCGATGGCGAAGCAGGAGAGGATGCCCCGCAGCGTGGCTCCCTCCTTGGCCAGGTCGATGAACAACTCTCCGATCGTGCCGTCGTTGTATTCGCCGGTGCGGATGTACAGCTTGTGACCGCCGACCCGGGCCTCCCGGGTCCAGCCCTTCCGGCGGGACGACAGGAGGAATCGGGGAGGCTTCATGCCCTGGGAGTAGGCCTGGGTGGGAGAGGTCCCCTCCGGGAGGGGTCCGTAGGCCAGGCGCCGCTCGATGCCGATCGCCTCGTCGAGTTCCGGCTCGTCCTCACCGGAGGAGTCGTCGCCCGCCGAGGAGAGAGGCTGGGAGGCCTTGGAGCCGTCCCGGTAGAGGGCCATCGACTTGAGACCCAGCTTCCAGGACAGGTCGTAGGCGTCTTTGATGTCGTCGGGGCTCACGTCGTTGGGCATGTTTATGGTCTTCGAGATGGCGCCGGAGATGAAAGGCTGGGCGGCGGCCATCATCCGGATGTGCCCGTTGTGGTGGATGAACCGCCGTCCATAGCGACCGTTGCGGTTGGCGGTGTCGAACACCGCCAGGTGCTCTTCCTTCAGGTGGGGGGCACCCTCGATGGTCTGGCGGCCACAGATGTAATCCCCGGCCGCTTCGACCTGTTCGGAGGTGAAGCCCAGGAATGAGAGGAGGTCGAAGTCGAGCCGCTGGGACTGGGAGGGTTCCACTCCCAGGCGCCGCAAGGTCGGTTCGCCCACCGCCAGCACGTTGAAGGCGTGCCGCAGTTCGAACGTCCCCGGGAGGGATTCCTCGATCCGGTCGAGGTCCTCGTCGGTGAAGCCGTGCGCCCGCAGGCTCCTCCGGTTGATGTGAGGCGACCCCTCGAGAGAGGAGGTGCCCACTACGTACTCGATGATCGCCCGCTTCTCCTCGGGGGTGTAGCCCAGGGTGTCGAGAGCCGGACCCACCGACTGGTTGACGATCTTGAAGTACCCGCCTCCCGCCAGTTTCTTGAACTTGACCAGGGCAAAATCGGGTTCCACGCCTGTGGTGTCACAATCCATTTGAAGGCCGATTGTCCCGGTCGGAGCGATGCAACTTATCTGTGCGTTGCGGAAGCCGTGGCGGGCTCCCAGTTCCAGGGCCGCATCCCAGACCTCGCGAGCTGCCTGGGAGAGGTCCAAGGGGCAGAGCCGACTGCTGATGCCCATAACCGCCTGGGAGATGCCTTCGTACTCGGAGGCCGGGGCGTCGTAGGCGGCGCGCCGGTGGTTGCGAATGACCCGCAGCATGGGCTCGCGGTTCTCCTCGTAGCGCGGGAAGGGACCGGTCACCGAGGCCATCTCCGCCGAGGTGGTGTAGGCTTGGCCGCTGAGGATGGAGGTGAGCGCTCCCGCTATGGCGCGTCCCCGGCCGGAGTCGTAGGGGATGCCCATCCGCATCAGCAGCGACCCGAGGTTGGCGTACCCCAGCCCTAGGGTGCGATAGTCATAGGAGCCCTGAGCGATGGCCCTGGAGGGGAAGTGGGCCATCGTCACCGAGATCTCCAGAACCATGGTCCACAGCCGGATGGCGTGCAGGTAGCTGTCGATGTCGAATACGCCTGTGCGGTCGTTGTAGAAGGCGACCAGGTTCACAGAGGCCAGGTTGCAGGCCGTGTTGTCCAAGAACATGTACTCCGAGCAGGGGTTGGAACCGCGGATCCGGCCCCCGGCGGGGGAGGTGTGCCACTCGTTGATGGTGGTGTCGAACTGCACTCCCGGATCGGCGCAGGCCCAGGCCGCCTCGGCGATCTGGTCCCACAGGCGCTCGGCGGGGACGGTCTTCATCACCCGTCCGGTGGTCCTCTCGGTCAGCTCCCATTCGTCGCGGTTCTCCACCGCTCTGATGAAGTCGTCGTTGACCCGGACCGAGTTGTTGGAGTTCTGCCCGGAGATGGTGGCGTATGCCTCACCGTTGAAGTCGGCGGGAAAACCTCCCTGCTCGATCAGGAGGCGAGCCTTGTCCTCCTCCACCTTCTTCCAGTTGATGAACTCCTCGATGTCGGGATGATCGATGTCGAGTATCACCATCTTGGCCGCCCGCCGGGTGGTCCCTCCCGACTTGATGGCGCCCGCCGCCCGATCGCCGATCTTGAGAAAGGACATCACTCCCGACGAACTGCCGCCGCCCGACAGTTTCTCGCCCTCCGCTCGGAGTTCGGAGAAGTTCGAGCCGGCCCCGGAGCCGAATTTGAAGATACGGGCTTCGCGGAGCCACAGGTCCATGATCCCCCCCGGGTTGACCAGATCGTCCTCGACCTTGAGAATGAAGCAGGCATGGGGGGAGGGGCGGGAGTAGGAA
>VXSV01000013.1 GCA_009837815.1 Acidimicrobiia bacterium | reverse complement strand
AGGCATAACCCCATACTAACCCACGCAACCAATAAAGCGACGCTACACTAGGAAGCCGCTCACGCCAGGGAATTCAGCTTGATCGCCAAGACCGATTCCGGCGGGAGCGAAACCGTTGTCGGGAAGAGGTCTTTGAGCCAGCTTGGGGAGGGCAAGAATCGTTGATCGGGCATTCGCCATCAGCCAGAAAACCCGTAAACTATTCGACAAGGACCTGAGGGAAGGAACGGCTATCGCTATACTTTGGGTTGGATGAGGTGGACGCCAGATAAGATAAAGACCATCTGCGAATTGGGGAGCGATCCCAGCAAGTGGGTACCCGCTGGACCTGAGGAACTAGAGCAGGGACGGCGAACAGCGAATGCCATAGCCGATTCCTATACAGAGGACGACTGGCGACACTACTTGAATGCTCTCGATCCGGAGAGGGCGGCCCGTCGAATAGCTATCCGACCACCCGAGGATCGCGATCACCTCCTCGGTCTCCTGGATCCTGATCAGCGAGTAGAGGTGGAAGCCAGCAAGCTCTAACCGGTCGTTGCTCGTTAGTTGATTGTAGAGGTCGTAGGGGCTGTGCCAAGTTGGAGCCGACACCCGCACCTGGGACAGACCCACCATCGCCCACCCCTAAACAGGGAGCCACCCACCCAATGTAGTGGAAACACCCTGTTCGCGTATACCGCCTGACCAGGGACAACACCAAACCATCCGCCAAATTCGAGTCGGGCCTGAGTCGAAGTAGGCCGGAGAGACTAGGTGGTGGGCCTGGCCGGCGTGCCCGTGGTTGGTTCCGTACCCGTTAGGTAGTTCTGCGACCCCCTGGCTCCCTCTCGGTGAGTTTTCCTGATAATGATTATTATTATCATGATTGTCCGAAAGGAGCCTGAGACGTGACCGACCCGAAACCTCCTATGGAGACCGTTTTCGACGACCAGGGCGGCCGCAAAGGCAGAGGCGGGGTCTGCATGCCGCCCCGGATCGACTCGGGAGGCTTTCGCCGAGGCGTGGAGGGTCTGCTGAGGCCTCTCACTGTGTGGCGGTTGGCCGCGGTGTGTGTGGTGGTGGGGTTGATGGCCGCATGCGGAGTCGAGGATGGGTCGGAGGTGGCTGTTAGCAAGGCCGAAGATGTTGCACCTGCCACGGCGCCGGTGGTTACGCAGGCTGGCGCCCCCACCGATTCGCCCTCGTCCGCGGTCGGTCCGTCCACTGATGCCGGGCAGCCTGTCACGGTCGGTCCGTCCACTGATGCCGGTCAGCCTGTCACGGTCGGTCCGTCCGCTCCTGAAACAGCGGAAGCCCCGGAGGTCGAGCTTGAGACGCCGCGGCTGCAGGACCAGCCGGTTGTGGCGTCCGAGGGCCCTTCCGACGGAGGGGGTCCGGCCACCCTGGACAGGGAACCTCCCCAGTCGGAGGAGGTTCCGCAGTTTTTGCATGTGGACATAGACGGTGACAATGCCGTGATCATCAGCGGTCCTGGGACCGAAGCGACCCAGGATTCTGCAGTGCTGCATGGTGAGGACAGCCCGGCGGCGCCGACGCCGTCGAGGGGTGACAGGTTCATCTGGCATGATGGCGATCGGGAAGCGCCTGTGTGGCAGGACACCGTCCTGACGGTGGCCGATGTCCTCCCCGAGGGAGGTTGGGATGATCCAACCGGACCGGTTTTCTGGTCGGAGTCGAACGAATTGATGGCCCTGCCGGGAGGCGTCGTTCTGATGCTCGACCCGACGTGGGACGCGGCCACGGTAGAAGCGTTCATGAGCTCAAACAACATCGGTCCCTCCCAGGCGGAGGCGTTCGAGGGGCTGGTCAACTGGTTCAAGGTGGACACCGATCCGGGTTTCCCCTCCCTCCGGTTGGCCAATGCGCTGGCGGGCCAGAGTGGGGTGGTGATATCCAGCCCCAATTGGTGGATCAGAGGGCTTGTCGAATAGGGATCTGCGGGCCACAGCTGAGCGGCAGGACCTACCCCTGGGGAGGGGGGATCGGTTGAAGCCGCCCACTTGGTGGAGAGGTGGTCTGGTGGCCCTGCTGGCGGTGGCCGGGTGGGCGCTGAGCCTGACGTTCGGGGCGCCGTCGGCTGCCCAGTCCCTGGGGGCGCCGACGTTGCAGCAGGTGGTTGAGGGGGACTGGTCGTTGACGGTGGCCTGGTCGGCGCCGGCGGGGGCTACCGGAATAGTCGGCTATGACGTTCGCTTCATCGAGTCGAGTTCCACCTTCAAGAGCGACGACTCCGCCTGGACGGTCAACAGCGACGTCTGGACGGGTGGGAACCTGACCGCGGTGGTGAGCGGGTTGATCAACGGGACATCATACGATGTGGCGGTCCGGGCTCGTACCTCCTCTGTTACCAGCGGGTGGTCCACCGCCATGGCGGGCACACCGACCGACCCCGGCGACACGTTCGCAGGCGCCTCCACGGTTCAGCCGGATGTGCCTCTGCATGCCGAACTGGGTGACGCATCCGATGTCGATTTCTATACGTTCACCGTAACTTCGACCGTGGAGTACATCATTTGGACGACCGGGGACACCGACACGTTGGGAGAGCTGACCCAAAGCGACGGCGCCAGCCACAGCACGCCGATAACCGACAACAACTGGGAACTCGAACCCGGACCGAACAATTTCATGATGTCGGGCTCTCTGAAGGCCGGCACCTATTTCTTCAAGGTCACCTCGGGCCCTCGATCCGAAAGTGTGACCGATCTGTGGGAGGGCGCGGGGCCCTACGCCGTGCATCTTCACCTGGCAGGGGACACCACCGGTACCGCCGACGCCAGGACCGTGACACTGGGAGACATAACACCCGGGGTCTCGAAGAACACGGGCTTATTTCTCAAGGACTACGACTACTACAAACTGATCCTTCCCACCGCCACCACCGTCTCCGCCCATGTCGAAACCCCCTACACAGGTGGAATGGAGGGCCAGATACTCGATTCGATGGGAACCGTGGTCACCGACAACAATGACGGCTACCTGGAACCCAACTGGTATGACTTCGCCCTCCGCGCCTCCCTTGATGCAGGAACCTACTACATCAAGCTCCAGCAAGGGAGCTTCCCCGACAGTGTGCCCTATTTCCTGCGGGTCAACCAGTCTCCGACGTCGGCCGCCACCCGCACCGATGCGGTGGACCTGCCCATGCACGTCGTGGCGGGAGGGACCGCCGCGCAGGACTCGGACGCGCTGTTCAGAATCGTGCTGACCGAACAGACCCCGATTGATCTGAGCGGCAGCAGCACGGTCGACGAGATGACCGTCGAATTGCAGGACTCCAACGGCGATCCGCTTCCGGTCAGCGTGCACAAGGTCCCCGAGGAGGTGTCCACGACACCCACCTTTGTGATCCGAGAGGTTCTGGACGCCGGAACATACTATCTCAACGTCAAGTTCGAGACTGCGGGCAAAAGCGGGGAGTTCCTGACCCTTCTGCAGCCCGACCACCGATACGCCCGACAGGCGCGCCAATGCCCGTACGGACAACTCGGGGTCGGCGACCATCTGCACGGCTGTCAGTGGTATCTGCTGAACACCGCCCATCCGGGGGAGGACATCAACCTCGGCAACGCGTGGCGGACCACCAAAGGGGCGGGGATCAACGTGATGGTGGTCGACGAGGGGATCAATTACCTGCACGCCGACCTGAGAGAAAACTTCGATCTGACCGGAAGCGGCAGCGCGTTCGGGAACGACCCGGCCGAGGAGCTGCTGCATGAGACGCTGGGAGACGGCACCGCGGTGGCCGGGATCATCGGCGCCCGGGACAACGGGGTGGGGTTGGTGGGAGTGGCGCCCCGGGCCACGATCTCCGCCTACCAGTACCTGGGTCACGGCCATCAACAGACCGCCGCCAACGCGGACAGCGAGGCCTTTTCGCTCAACGCCGCCCAGGTTTCGATCCGCAACCACAGTTGGAGTCCGGCGCAGGTAGCGCCCCGAGAGGTACTGTCGGATGCGGTCAAAGCGGCGCTGGACACGTCCAGAACCATCGGGGACGGCGGCCGGGGGACGCTGCAGATCCAATCGGCCGGCAACGAGGGAATGTTCGGGGGGTATGCGTCCAACAGTCCCTATCTGAACTACCGAGGTTTCGCGGCTGTCTGCGGGGTGGACCATGAGGGCGGCCACAATCCCGAGTCGAACCAGGGTCCCAATCTATGGGTGTGCGCACCTTCGCTGGGTGAGGGAGGCCGGGGAATCGCCACCACCCACACCGTGAACCGGTACCTGGACAATCCGGAGGGTTTTCCGTTCAGAGGTCCCAAGGCGGCGACTCCGATGGTTTCGGGTGTGGCGGCGTTGGTGCGGGCCGCCAACCGTGAGCTGTCGTGGCGTGACACCAAGCTGATCCTGGCCGACTCGGCGCGGGTGGTGAGCAGTGCGGACGGCAGCTGGGAGACCGGGGCGCCCAAGTACAGGGACCCCTCGCAGACCTACCGATACAGCCACAAGTTCGGGTTCGGGGTGGTGGACGCCGAACGGGCCGTGGGGTTGGCGGTGGACTGGAAGCCGCTTCCCGCCGAGAAATCGACTTCGTCCACCCAGAACACTACGTTCACGGTGGCCGCCCTGCAGACCACCCCGGCGGAGAGCTCGATTGAGATCGCCGGTTCGGTGACCTTCACAGAGCATGTGGAGGTGACCTTCGACATCGAGGCGCCGCACTTTCGTCACCTGGACATCGAGCTGGTGTCCCCATCGGGAAACACCTCCAAACTCAGTGTGCCGATCTCCAGGTGTCCCTTCGGGGGTGAATGCGACGTCTCGGGAACGGCGGTGATGAGCACCACTCGCCATCTGGGAGAGGATCCGAGGGGAACCTGGAGGCTTCGCATTACCGACGGGGTCAGCGGCGGCGACCCGACCACGGTCAAATCGTGGTCGCTTCAGGTGTACGGCCACACCCGGGCGCAGGTGGTCGCCCCGGCGAGGGTGTGGGTTGCCGAGGAGGCGGGCTCGGCGAGCATAGAGCTGTCAGGCGATCCCCTCATCGATGTGTCGGTGACCACGGCGTTGGCCGACGGTACCGCCACGGGTGGATCGGATTGCTCGGCCGCCGGCGTCGACTTCGACAACGACGCGCCCACCGCTCAGACCCTGACCGCCGGAACCCCTGAGCATTCGCTGGAGATCATCTCGGTGTGTTCGGACACCACCGAAGAGGGCAACGAGACGTTCGTCGTGACCCTGACCGCAACCCCCGGTGTGTTCGACGCGTCGGAACCGCACTGTTCGGCGGCGACGACATGCACGGTGACGGTGACCGTCGTCGACGATGAGTCTCTCGAGGCGCCCATGGTGCGACATGTGGTTGAGGGTGAAGGGTCGTTGACGGTGGCTTGGACGCCTCCGGTGCTCGCCACGGGGATCGTCGGCTATGACATCCGCTACATCGAGTCGAGTTCCACCTCCAAGAACGACGACTCCGCCTGGACGGTGGTGGGCGACGCCTGGGAGGGATGGAACCCGACCGCGGTGATAGGCGGGTTGACCGACGGCACCTCATACGATGTGGCGGTCCGGGCGCGCACCGCTTCTCTGAGAAGTGATTGGTCATCCGCGGTGGCGGGCACGCCGGCCGACCCGGGTGAAACGGTCGCCACGGCTACGACCGTCCAAAGCGATGTGCCTCTGCATGCCGAACTGAGTTCCTCTTTCGATGTCGATTTCTACAAGTTCACCGTCACCGAGGACTCCGAGTACAGCATATCGACCAGCGGTGGCACGGCTACGTTGACAGAGCTGACCCGCAGTGACGGCAACAGCCGAAACCCGCCTCTCGTCTTCTCTTCCACGATGTTGGGCAGGGTCACCCCCGGTACCTATTTTTTCAGGATCCTGCCTGGCTCTTTTGATGCCATGGGGCCTTACACACTGCACGTCCATATATCGGCGGACACCACCGGCCTCGCCGATGCCAGGACTGTGACCCTCGGGAGCAGGACAAGAGGGGTTTTGTCGACAGACTTCTTCGCGTCGGCCCTGGATAGGGACTTCTTCGAGTTGGTTCTCCCCGCAGCAACCACCATATCCGCTCATGTCGAGTCGTCCGCGTTAGAAGTGCTCGGTCGGATACTCGACGAGTCGGGAAAGGTCGTCGTGCCCAACCAAGCCGGCTATCTGCTACCCAATGTGAGGCATTTCGCTCTCCACGCCTCGCTCCCCGCGGGAAGGTACTACATAGAGATCTTTCCGGGTTTCGCCGCATTCACCGGGCCCTATGTCCTGCATGTGGACGAATCACCGGTCCCGGCGTCGACCCGGGCCGAAGCGGCGCACCTGCCGATGGACGTTGTGGCCGGTGGAACCACTATGCCGGATGCGGACGGCCTGTTCCGGCTTGTGCTGGCGGAGCCGACACCGATCGAGTGGAGCGGCAGCAGCCAATATGGCGAGACAGCGGTTGAGTTGTGGGACCAGTCCGGTGACCTGGTGGAAGTCGCCGTGTACAGGTATGAGTATCCGCTGAGGTTGACATCCGTTCACACTTTTGTGGTCAGAGAGGTGCTGGACGCCGGAACCTACTACCTCAATTTCAAGTCCGACACCGGCGCCGGCCAAGTGCCCTTTCTGACTGTGCTGCGACCGGACAGCCAATACGCCGAACAGGCCAGGCGGTGCTCGGGCGGTCAACTGGGCATACCGGATCCTCTGCACG
Organism: Acidimicrobiia bacterium; assembly: GCA_009837815.1. GTDB lineage: Bacteria > Actinomycetota > Acidimicrobiia > Spongiisociales > ZC4RG35 > Bin76. The sequence goes on along the minus strand of VXSV01000013.1, from coordinate 27,995 downwards.
GCTGTCAATGGCATTTGCACAACACCGGGCAGCGGGGAGGCGTCCCGGGGGAGGACATAAATCTCGGTGAAGCATGGGCGACCACCAAAGGCGCCGGGGTCACTGTGACCGTCGTCGACGATGGTCTCGACTACCTGCACCCCGATTTGCGGGACAACTTCGATCTGGCCCGAAGCGGCAGCGCGTTCGGAGACCCGGCGGAGCAGCTGCTGGAAGGTAACGATCATGGGACGAATGTGGCGGGGATCATCGCCGCGCGGGACAATGAGAAAGGTTTGGTCGGTGTAGCGCCTCGGGCGACCGTCTCCGCCTACCAGATTTTCCATGTCCACGGCCTGATAACCGATCTGGCCGGGCTGATAGAGTCGTTCTCGCTCCACGCCGGGGATGTCTCGATCCGCAACCACAGTTGGACTCCGGTGCAGGTGGCGCCTCGAGAGGTATTGGCCGCGGCGGTGAAGACGGCCCTCGACACCTCTATGACCGACGGGGACGGCAACCGGGGAACTCTGCAGATCATGTCGGCCGGAAACGAAGGCCAATCGGGGGGACACAGCTCCTTCAACCCCTATCTGACTCATCGCAGCCTGGCGGCGGTCTGCGGTGTGGACGACCAGGGTGCCCATGCCCCCTATTCCACCCAGGGTCCCAACCTGTGGGTGTGCGGACCCACCGAGGGCGATTTTCGCCCGGGGATCGCCACGACAAAACCCGAAGCCGGCTATGAACTGGACTTCAGCGGAACCAGCGCTTCTACGCCGATCGTCTCGGGGGTGGCGGCTCTGGTGCGGGCCGCCAACCGTGAGCTGTCGTGGCGTGACACCAAGCTGATCCTGGCCGACTCGGCGCGGGTGGCGAACAGCACTGACAGCAGCTGGGAGACCGGGGCGCCCAAGTACAGCGACCCTTCGCAAACCTACCGTTACAGCCACAAGTTCGGGTTCGGGGTGGTGGACGCCGAACGGGCCGTGGAGTTGGCCCTGGACTGGAATCCGCTGCCCGCCGAGATGTCGACCTCGGCCACCCAGAACACTCCGTTCATAGTTGCCGACCAGACCCCGGTGAAGAGCTCGCTTCAGTTGGACGGGTCGGTGACCTTTGTGGAGCATGTCGAGGTCACCTTGGGCATCAACGCCTTTTCTTTCAGGGACCTGGAAATCGAGCTGGAGTCACCGTCGGGAACCATTTCGGAGCTCAGCGTCCCGTTCACATGCCAGCTCTTCGTGCATGAATGCGATGTTTCGGGAACCACGGTGATGAGCTCTTCCCGCCATCTGGGAGAGGATCCCCGAGGGACCTGGACCCTTCGGATAACCGACACCGTCGGAAGCGGAATCCTGACCTCGGTCATCTCATGGTCCCTGCAGATATACGGCCACACCTTGGAGCCGGTGTTCGTTCCGGCGGGGGTGTGGGTTCCGGAGGAGGGGGGTTCGGCGAGCATCGGGTTGAAGGGTGATCCACGGGCGGGCGCGTCGGTGAGCGTGACGTTCGCGGACGGAACCGCCACCGGCGGATCGGATTGTTCGACGGCGGGTGTGGACTACGACAACGACGCGCCCGCCGCTCAGACGCTCACCTCCGGAGAGACAGAGCATTCGCTGAATGTGATCACAGTGTGTTCTGAAAATGTCGCAGACGGCGATGAGACGTTCACGGTGACGTTGACCGCTTCTCCCGGTGTGTTCGACTCGTCCCCGCCGCATTGTTCTTCTTCCACCACCTGCACCGTGAAGGTGACCATCGTCGACGACGACATGGTGGTCAAAGTACCCACCACCTGGGGATTGGTTCCGTCGGGTTTGGCTGTCGGGGACCGGTTCCGGCTGTTGTTCAGGACTTCGACCACCCGCGACGCCACTGCGACGGCGATCGGAGAATACGACCGCTTCGTGCGGGCCGCGGCGTCGGCCACCGGCGCCCATGACGACCTAGGGAACCACGCCCACCGGTTCAAGGTGTTTGGCTCCACCGAGGCCGTGTCGGCCCGTGTGCACAACGGGTTGTGGGACGGGTCCGGGTGGGTGGACGGATCCACCACGGTTTCCTCATCGGGGGTGCCGACCTATTGGCTGGGCGGCGGGAAATACGCCGCCAACTACTTTGAGCTGTGCGCCTTTGGGGATCTCTCCGCCGGAGAGAAGACCGCGCTTGAGAACCGGTTCCACTATGCGAACATACGCTCGGAGTCCGGCGCGGCGGAGACCATCGACCGTGATCCGTTCACCGGGACCGGCCAATCGTGCGAGACTCGCGAGAACCTTTTCTTGGGGGCGCCAACCGACGTGGGGCACGGAGCGGCGGGGGCGGCCACGGCGGGCGGCGACGCCTGGGATTTCTCACCATGGTCCGAGGGCAGCCGGGCGGGCAGCGAGTCCGGTCCGCTCTACGCCCTGTCGCCGGTGTTCACGGTGAGCTCGGATCCCACCGTCGACCTGGTGGTGGCGCCCACCTCTGTGACCGAGGGCGGGTCGGTGGCGGTAAGCGTGACCATCAGCGCCGCGCAGTCCCAAGACATCACCATTCCGCTCGCCTTCACCGACGACGCCGCCACCAAAAACACCGATTACACCCCGATCTCGGGTCTTGTCATCCCGGCCAACATGACCTCTTCGGCGGCCACCATGCTGTCCACCACCCACGACGACATCTACGAAAAGGACGAGAAGTTCACAATCTCCCTGGGCGCGCTGCCCGCGACGGTGCAGGCCGGGGTCGCCACGGCGGCGGAGGTGACGATCACCGACGACGCTGACCGCCCGGAGATGAGCATCGCCTGGACCGGGGGGGCGACCACAGTGGAGGAAGGTGCGGCCGCGTCGTTTACCGTCACCGCCGACCGGGCGTCGTCGTTCGACCAGGGCATCGCGGTGAGCACCCTGGATGGGAGCGCCGCCCCCCTGGCCGAAGGCGACGCCGACTACGCGGCCCTGAGCGGCGCCACGGTCACCATGACGGCCGGGAGCACCACCGCGGTGGGGACAGTGAACGTCACCGAAGATCGCCTCGATGAAGCGGCCCGCGAGCAGTTCCGTGTCGAGCTCGACACTCCCCCATCCTCCGCCGACTACACCATCGCAGCCGGCAACCGCCGATCCGGAGACATAGGCATAATCGACCAGGACCCGACGCAGGTGACATTGACGGTGGTGGGCGGGGCGGCGGCCGTCGCTGAGAACGGCGGAGAGAAGGTGATCACCGTGGAAACGGGACGAGCCATGGAAGGCTCGGAATCGCTGACGGTGGCGCTTGACCTGAAGGGGACGGCCGCGGCGGGCACCGACTACACCCTCTCCACCACATGCGCGGGGGGCGTGACCTGTGACTTCTCCGATCCCGCCGATCCGACCATCACCTTCACCTCGGGAGGCCGGACCGTGTCCGTCACTCTGACAGCTACGCAGGACACCACCGACGAGGGAAACCACGAGACAGTCACAGTGGGCCTGGGCGCCCTGACCACGGGCGACTGGTCGAACCTGGACGGCGGCGGCGCCCACCAGGTCCGCCCCACCACTTTCGCCATCATCGACGACGATCTGCCGCAGTCGTTGGCAGCGCCGACGGTCCGGCATGTGGTGGCGGGCGAGGGGTCCCTGACGGTCGCCTGGGCGCCGCCCACACCCGCGGCGGGGATTGTCGGCTATGACGTCCGCCACATCGAGTCGAGTTCCACCTCCAAGAACGACGACTCCGCCTGGACGGTAGTGGCCGATGCGTGGAAGGGCGACGGCCTGGCCGCGGCGGTGAGCGGGTTGACCGACGGGACATCATACGACGTGGCGGTGAGGGCGCGTACTGCTTCGCTGACCGGCGACTGGTCGGCTGCTGTGGCTGCCACCCCGGCCGAAGCGGGTTCCACGGTCGCCGGGGCGGCCACGCTCCACAGCGATGTGCCCTTGCATGCCGCGTTGAGCTCGGCCACAGATGTCGATTTCTACACCTTCACCGTCACCACGACTTCCAAATACGTCATCCGGACGACCGGCGACACCGACACTTTGGGTGAGTTGACCCTCAGCGACGGAACCAGTCGAAGCCCGAGAATCACCCACAACAACGAAGGGGGAGGGGAAGAATATCCCAACAACTTCACACTGTTCGGCGCCATCACCCCCGGCACCTACTTCTTCAAGGTCACCCCGGGCCCCGAAGCGGCGAGCTTCACCCATCTGTGGAACGGCACGGGGAACTACACCCTGCATTTGCATCTGTCTGAGGACACCACCGGCCGCTCGGATGCCCGCACGGTGATGCTGGGGGACAAAACCGCCGGTCAACTGACTGCCACTGTCCTCACTCCGGACAGCGACTTCTTCGAGTTGTATCTTCCCACTGCGACCACGATCTCCGCACATGTCGGACTTCCTTCATTCGACATATTCGGCCAGATACTCGACTCCTCAGGCAACTTGGTCACACCACACCGCCCGGGCTTTTTGGAACCCGCCGGGAGTCAAGTCGCATTGCGCGCTTCTCTGCCTGCGGGAACGTACTACATCCAGCTCGTACAGGGTCTTCAACTGAGGGACGAACCCTACTCTCTGTATGTGAACGAGTCTCCGGGGCCGGCGCCCACCCGCGGCGAAGCGGTCAACCTGCCGAGGCACGTGGTGGGAGGCGGAACCGCCGCTCACGACTCCGACGCACTGTTCCGCTTGGATCTGACGGAGCGGACACCGATCGAATGGAGCGGCAGCAGCCGGATCGACGAGATGGTGGTGGAGTTGCAGAACCCCGACGGCGACCCCCTGGCCGTCAGTGTCTACCAGGACACCCATGACCGTGTGTCGGAAACCGTGCACACCTTCTTGATCAGGGAGGTTCTGGACGCCGGGACCTACTATCTCAACGTCAAGTTCAACAACCCCCAAAGCACGGGAGAGTTCCTGACCCTGTGGCACACCGCGCCCGGTTACGAATGGAAGGCGCGTCTATGCCCTACCGCCCAACAGGGTGTCAGCGACCCCCTGTTCGGTTGCCAGTGGTACTTGCACAACGCCGGACAGCTGGGAGGCGCCCAGGGGGAGGACATCAACCTCGGCGATGCCTGGACAACCACCAAAGGCGCCGGCGTCACCGTGACGGTCGTTGACGAAGGCATCGACTATCGGCACGCCGAATTGCGAGAGAACTTCGACCTGGACACAAGCGGCAGCGCCTTCGGGGACCCCGCCGACGTCCTGCCGATCCAGGACACCGATCATGGCACCCAGGTTGCCGGAATCATCGCCGCGCGGGACAACGGGGTGGGCATAGTGGGAGTGGCTCCCCGGGCGACCATCTCCGCCTATCAGGCTTTCAGCCCCGACGGCAGGATCGCCGATCTGGCCGGGCTGGTGGAGGCGTTCTCCCTCCACGCCGGGGAAGTCTCGATCCGCAACCACAGTTGGGGTCCGATCAAGGTAACCCCTGTAACAACTTTGCCGGCGGTGATTCGAGCGGCGCTGGACATGTCCCGAACCATCGGGGACGGCGGTCGGGGAACGCTGCAGATCTCATCGGCCGGGAACAATGGCCAAGAGGGGGACTACACCTCCTATGACCGTTATCTGAACTATCGGGGTGTGGTGGCGGTCTGCGGCGTGGACGATCAAGGCGACATCTACACCCATTCGAACCGGGGTCCCAACCTGTGGGTGTGCGCTCCCACCGACAACGGGCCGGGCCGCTGGGGGATCGCCGCCACCCTGTCCCGCAACCGGTACTGGATGGGATTCAGCGGAACCAGCGCGTCGGCGCCGATCGTCTCGGGGGTGGCGGCCTTGGTGCGGGCGGCCAACCGCGAGCTGTCGTGGCGTGACACCAAGCTGATCCTGGCAGATTCGGCGCGGGTGGTGAGCAGCACTGACAGCAGTTGGGCGGACGGCGCTTCCAAGTACAGCTACCCTTCCCAGACTTACCGTTACAGCCACAAGTTCGGGTTCGGGGTGGTGGACGCCCAACGGGCGGTGGCGTTGGCGGTGGCCTGGACGCCGCTTCCCGCCGAGATGTCGACCTCGGCCACCCAGAGCACTACGTTCACAGTCGACAGCCAGACCCCCACAGTGCAGAGCTCTCTTCAGTTGGACGGGTCGGTGAGCTTTGTGGAGCATGTCGAGGTGACCCTGGACATCAGCTCGTCCTTTTTCCGGGACCTGGACATCGATCTGGTGTCGCCGTCGGGAACTATTTCGGAGCTCAGCGTCCCGTTCGGATGCACTTTCGGTATACACCAGTGTGATCTTGTGGGAACCACGGTGATGAGCTCTTCCCGCCATCTGGGAGAGGATCCCCGAGGGACCTGGACCCTTCGGATAACCGACACCGTCGGAAATGCAATCCCGACCACGGTCAACTCATGGTCCCTGCAGGTATACGGCCACGAAAAGAGGCAGTTGACAACCAAGGCTTTGCTGACGGTGGCCCCGGCAAAGGTGACAGAAGGCGGTTCGTTCACCTACACCATCGGCTTGGACCGCGCTCCGGGGACGGGCAATCGGGTGACGGTGAACTTCAACACCGCCGACGGGACGGCCACCGCCGGAGAGGATTACACACCGTTGCCGGGAGGGGGTCAGGTTGCGGTCAGCTTCGGCCCAACCGAGACCTCCAAGACGGTGACGGTGAACACGCTACGGGGCGTGGTGGGCCACGACGAGCCCGAAGAGACCCTTCGGGCGTGGATCAGCGAAGCGACGCTGTATGTCGGCTCGGACCTGGAGGGGACATCGCTCACAATGGACCCGCAGATGGTGAGCGTCACCATCGACGACCACCCCGCAGATGTGACCGACCTCTGGTTGGAAGCGGCCGCTCCGGGAGTGGTCAAAAACGGCGCATCAGCGCAACTGGTGGCGCGCATCGCCAACCCACTGTCTTCGAACATCAACGTGCGTGTCAAGATACGGCGTCCCCAACAGAAGAATCTCGACTTCTACGGAATGTCCGTGCCGAGAGCCGCCGCAGGCAGGATCACAACGGGGCAGAAGGAGTTGACCATTTCCGCCGGTGAGACCTCCGCTTCGATTGACTTACCCACCCCCGACGACGACAGCAGCGGCTACGGGTTCTTCGAGGTGATCCGGCAGGGCAAGGCGCCCTCGGGCACCACATGGCGTCCCGCCGAGCGGGGCGGCACGACTGCTTACTTCGTGATCGAACCGGATGCCGAACAGGACACGATCTACCTGGTGGCGGAACCGGAGGCGCCGGAGGAGGGTGAGACGGTCAGGCTGTCGGCTCACCTCGCCCAAGGTTCCGTGGCCGGGGGGCGGATCAAAGTCGTCGTCGAAGCGGTGGGCGGCGGAGGGGCCGGCGACAGTGACTTCACTTTGGCCGACGGCGTCCTGAGCATCGGCAAGAACAAGCAGAGCAGCTCCACCAGCGCCCGCGACTCCGGGGAGATCACCATCGCTGAGGATGGCGACTACGACCCGGGTGAGACTATCAGCCTCACAGTGACCAGCACCCAGCCCCAGAGTACGGTGCTGGCGCCGGCGCTGACCATCAGGAACACCACTCCGGTCACCGCCGGGTTGGAGTTCACCGATTCCAACGAGGATGGTGTGGTGGCGGAGGGCGGATCGGTGGGGGTCACCGTGACCTTGGCCCGGGCGCTGACATCAGGGGAGACAGTCGACGTGGTGTTGCGCCTGCCCCATGACACAGCGGGCACCATTCTGGGCGACGCCACTCTGGGGAGCGCCGGCGGGACGGGATTCTCGGTGACCTCCCCTCTGGCCGACGTCACCCGCAGCGACCCGGACACCAACCTCCAAGTTACCTATCGGGAGCTGACCGTGCGCTTCGACGGCGCAGGTGCGCAGACCGGCGCCCTCACACTGACCTTCGGCGACGACGGCAAGACCGCCGACCCCATGCTGGTGGTCCCGCTGCGCATCGTGGGAGTGACCGCCACCGGGTTGGACGAGGAGGTTGCCGCCGGCGTGAAGAGCACTCTGCTGATAGAGGTGGAGACCGAGGGAGTGCGGATCACCCCATTGACGTCGGAGATCGCCGAGGGCGGGACCGCCTCCTATGAGGTGTCGCTGCGCACCGATCCCGCCGGCGCGGTCACGGTGAGTCTCACCTCTGACAACCAGGCAGTGGCAACGGTTGACAAGGCTTTGCTGACGTTCAATTCGAGCAACTACTCCATCCCGCAGAGGGTCATGGTGACCGCCGAACAGGATGGCGACGGGTTCGACGACATCGCGGCGATCACCCATGCCGTGACAGGCTACGGCGATGTGACCGCCGGGCCGCGGTTCGAGGTGGTGGTCCGCGACGACGACATCCCCCACTACATTGTGCCCGATGACTGGGGTCTGATCCCAAACGGCGTGTCCGCCGGCGAGTCTTTCCGCCTGGTGGCGGTCACATCCCAACCAACGGAGGCGTCATCGGACCACGTCGAGTTCTACAACACGTTCGTGGAGAGGCTGGTCGGGGCAGGCCACACCGACATACGGAACTATGCCAAGGGCTTCCGGGCCTGGCTGAGCACAGAGGAGGTTGACGGGAGGGACAACACCCACACCGACCCCACCGGCGACGGCACGGGCCACCCGGTCTACTGGCTGGGAACCGACTCCAGAGTGGCCGACGACAACAGCGGACTGTACGGTGACGGAACCGGCGGATGGGCCGCTAGCGGCGCCGGGCGGGACGAGAAGGGTGAAGAGGTTCCGGCCGACACGGCCGTGTGGTGGGGAAGTGGGACGGACGGGACCAAGCTGACCAAACAATACGTGGAGACCGACAGCGGGCCCATCAGGCTGACGGACATCGGCAACCCCACTGACCCCTCCACGGAGCGCAGCGGGCCCAAAACCAGCAACCGGGTGCTGGCCATCTCCCCGCTGTTGACGGTGGATGTAACACCCGAGATCACCCTCAGGGTCAACCGCCACGCGGTGACGGAAGGCGCATCGGTCACCTTGACGGTGGTCGCCGACCCGGCGCCGCTGTCCGACCTAACCGTCAACCTGAGCGTCGCCGAACAACCCGGCGCCGACTTCGTTGCCGCCGGGCTGGAGGGCGACCAGACGGTCACCATCACCGGCGGCGCCTCCTCGGCGACCTTCATCCTGCCCATAACCGGGGACAGCCTCGACGAGGCCGACAGCGTGGTCGAGGCCAACCTGGCGCCCGGGGACCGCTACACGGTGGCTTCCCCCTCCGGCGCTCTGATCTTCACGGGGGACGACGACCCGACGTCGGTGACCATCACCGGCGCCTCCACCGCCCTCACCGAGGGGAACACCAGGACGTTCACATTGGGAGTCGGGCGGGCGATGCAGTCGTCGGAGTCGCTGGTGGCGCCGCTCACGTTCGGCGGAACCGCCCAGCATCGCACGGACTACACGATCGCCTGCCCGGACCCGCTGCCCTCCGGCGTGACATGTCAGAACTTCGGCACGACCGGCACGCCGGAGGTGACCTTCGCAGCCGCCTTCATCGGAACCGCGGCGACCAGCGTCACCATCACACTTACCGCCACCGATGACAGCCTGGCGGAAACCGGCGGGGAGACGGTGAACATCGGCGTCGGCACGGTGACGACATTCGCCGACTTGAGCGGCGGCGTGGGCACTCCCACCGACAGTTTCGCGGAGTTCCGGATCGACGATGCGTCTTTGCCCGATCTGTCCCTGTCGTTTCCCGAAAGCGACACGAGCGTCACCGAGGGTGGCACGGTGAAAGTTCGGGTCACGTCCGATCAGCAGATCGCCAACGCCGCATTGGCGTTCACTTTCGACGCCGCCGGTTCGACAGGGTTCGCCGTCACACACAGCGGCACAGAGAGCATCGCCATCGGCGCCGCCACGGCCGATCTGACCGTGGCCGTAACCGAAAACAGCGCCGACACTTCTGCCGGAACCGCCACCTTCACCTTGACAGATGGGACAGACTACAACCTGGGTACGGGTTCGTTGACGTTGCCGATCGTAGACAACGACGCGACGGTGGTTTCTTTGACCGGCACGGCGGCCGAAGTCATCGAGGGTGGGAACACCGCAACGTTCACGGTGTCCATCCCCCGTGCGTTGGCAACCGGTGAGACGTTGCCGGTGCCGATATCGATCGCCGGGACCGCCATGCGCAACACCGACTACACCCTTTCCTGCGCCGCCGCCACCGGCGTAGCGTGCGCCAACCTGAACAGCGGCGCCGCCACCGTCACCTTCACCGGCCAGGCGGGCGCGGCCACGAGCGTGACCGTCACGCTCACCACCGCCGACGCTTCGACGGTGACCGACGGCGAGACGGCCGTCATCTCCCTCGGCGCGCTGGACGCGTCGACGGGCACGGGTCTGGGCGGCGGAGCGGCGGCGCACGGTACGGACACCTCGGTGACGTTCACCCTGAAGGACATGCCGATTCCCGGGGTTGCCATCACGGTTCCCGACGTGGGACTGGTGGGGTTGTTGGAGGATCATTCCGCCGCCGCGTCGGGCTCCTACTCGGTGATGCTGACCGCCGATCCGGGCGCGGAGGTGGTGGTTACGGTGACCTCCGGTGACACGGGCGCGGTGACGGTGGACACCGATCAGGACAACTCGGGCAACCAGTCCACGTTGACATTTACTTCGAGCGGGTCGGGCATCTGGTCCACTCCGCAGACGGTGACGGTGGAGGCGGTGGGCGACGACGACTCGGCAGGTGAGCGGGTGACCATCACCCACCGGGCGGTCGTGTCGAGCGATGACACCAACGCCTATCACGGCATCGACATCAACGACGTCACGGCGGTGGTGGTGGACGACGAGCAGACCGCCCAGACCGTGACGGTGGGTGGCGGCGGCTCCGACTCTCTGGACCTGTACGGCTCGGGCGCGGGCGGCGACATTATGGAACTGTTCGAGGGGGAGACGGAGGTCTATTTCTTCACCTCCTCCACCCTGTTGACCTCGAGCGGCGCGGGGGAACTCGACACGGGTGACGACACATCGGCCACTTACGGCGCGAGCGGCGACTATTTGGTGTATGACCGCGACGGCGCGGCAGTCGCCGACACCAGCGCGGTGACCGGCTTCAACCACGCCGACGGCGTATATCGGTTCACGGTTGTCGCCAACGACGACAGCACTACGGAGTCAGACGAGACCTTCACAGTCACGGTGTCAGACGACGACGCCGACGGCGACCAAGCGTTCGCCGCCGACTTCACCCTCAAGGACGGGTCGCGGCCGGTGGTGTCCATCGCGGCGGGTTCGTCGCCGGTCACCGAAGGAACCGCAGCGACCTTCACCTTGACGGCTGCCCCGGCGCCGTCGGCGGACATCACCGTGAACGTGGACGTCACCCAATCCGGCTCGTACGCCACCAGCGGGCAGACGGGGACGCGGATGGTAACGATCGGCACCGCCGGGACGGCCACTCTGTCGGTGGGCACCGACGACGACGAAGCCGACGAAGCCGCAGGGTCGATCACCGCCGCCATAGCCGCCGGTTCCGGCTATCGAGTCGGATCGCCGCGGGCCGCAACGGTGGGGGTGAACGACAATGATATTCCGGTGGTCTCGATCGCCGACGCCACCACGGTCACGGAGGGCACCGCGCTCTCTTTCACGGTCACCGCCTCTCCGGCGCCGTCGGCGGACATCACCGTCAGCCTGGGCGTCACCGACGCCGCCAACGCCGATTTCATCACTTCGGCCAACGAGACGGGCCGGACGGTGACCATCGGCACGTCCGGCACCGCCACGTTCACCCTGGCCACCACCGCCGACGACCTCGATGAACCGAACGGCCCGGTGACGGTCACCGTGAACACCGGATCAGGCTATAACCCGTCGGCGGCGCCGGCTAACAGCGCCACCGGAACCGTAAAGGACGACGACGCCACCTCGGTGACCCTGACAGGCAGCACAGCGGCGGTCACGGAGGGCGACACCAAGACTTTCACCCTGAGCATCGGACGCAGGCTGGGCACCCCGGACACCACCGAGACGTTGACCGTGCCGTTGACCTTCGGCGGCGACGCGCCTGCGGCCACTCGCAACACCGACTACACACTGGCCTGCGCCTCCGCCACCGGTGTGACCTGCTCCAATCTGAATTCGGGCAGCGCCACGGTGCAGTTCCAAGGCGACTCCACCCGCTCCGCCATGTCGGTGACCATCACTTTGACCGCCACCGCCGACAACCTGGCGGAGTCGACCCACGAGAAGGTGAACATCGGGGCGGGAACCCCCACCGGCTCGGCGAGTCTGGGGGGTGGGGCGGCGACGCCCACCGACAACTTCGGTCAGTTCGAGATCCGCGACCCGCCGACCGTGTATTTCAGTTCAGCCACCTACAGCGGGACCGAGGGCACAGCCATCACCGTCACGGTGAACATCAGCCCCACCCGCTCGTCGGCCACCAGTGTCCCGTTCACATATACCCTGGGCTCGGCCGGGGCCGGTGATTACCGCGTGTCGGGTACCCCGAGCATCGCGGCGGGTGAGTCGTCGACAACCTACACCATCACTGCTGTCCAGGACACCATCGTGGAGGCTTCGGAAACTCTGACCATCGGTTTCGGAACCCTCCCGTCGGGTGTTCTCGAAGGCTCGCCCAAATCGGCGACGGTGACGATCGCAGACGACGGCGACGAGGCCACTGTGCAGATCGCCCGCACCAGCGCCGCGTCGGTCACCGAGGGCGGCAACGCCACGTTCCTGTTGACCGCCGACCAGACCGTCGAGACCCCGGTGACGGTCAACCTGGACATTTCGGAGACGTTCCCGGCGGGGGTGGTGGGCGCCGAGGGCTATGACTATGTGACAGCCGCCACCGCCACCGCGGTGATCCCCGCAGGTGGTGACCGGGTCACCTACACCATGGCCACCGCGGGTGACACGGTGGACGAGCCGAACGGTACGGTGGCGGTGGGGATCGCTTCCGGCACGCGCTATTCGGCGGGGACCAACGCCTCGGCGAGCGTGGCGGTGATCGACGACGACCTGACCACCGTGACGTTGACCGGAGACGCCACCGATCTGGAGGAGGGAAGCAGCCGGGACTTCACACTGGAGATCGGACGGTCCATGTACGACGGGGAGTCGATCGACTTCGACTTCGGGTTCGCGGGCACGGCAACGGTGCAGACCGACTACACCCTGGCGTGCGAGAGTCCATTGCCGTCGGGCATCACCTGCGGGGACTTCAGCTCCACCCGGCCGACTGTGACCTTCCAGGGTGATGATCGGACCGAAGACGGCCTGGGCGTGGTTGTGTCGGACACCAGCCTGACCCTAACCCTGGCGGCGGTGGAGAACGATGACAATGCGGACAGCGATCTGACCAACGACCCGGCTGAGACGGCCAACTTGAACATGCGCCGGATCGAATGGAACGCCGCAGCGGCCGGCACGACCGCGCTGGCCGCCACGCCATCGAACATGCGAACGTTCACCGACAGTTTCGGCGAATTCCGCATCGTCAATCCGAGCAAACCCACGTTCAAGTTCGGGAGGTCCACCTACTCGGTGGCAGAAGGTTCCTCGGTGACGGTGACGGTCAACTTCAACCCGGTGGACACCGTCAGCAGGACGATCACGGTTTCCACATCCACGGGCACGGCGGGCTCGGGGGACTTCACGGCGATCTCGTCACAGGACGTGACTTTCGCGGTGGGGGAGACGTCCAAGACCGTGACGGTGCAGACCACCCAGGACACGGTGGTGGAGGCCGACGAGACCTTCACGATCGCGCTGGGCGCGGCGCCGTCGGGCACCCAGAAAGGCACACCGTCCACGGCGACGGTAACGATCACCGACACGGACACCGTGCCGGTGACGATCAGCGACGCAGGCTCCGGTCAGATCACGGAGGGCGGCACGCGTGATTTCACCGTCACCGCGTTGGGAACGCTGGAGACCGACGTCACCGTCAACCTGGGGATCGAGGAGGACAGCGTGGGCGACGCCGACTTCGTGACCGCAGAGACGGCGACGGTCGTGATCGCCTCGGGTTCCACGTCGGCAACATTCACGTTGCAGACGGTGGACGACGGGGTGGACGAGCCGAACGGCGAGGTGACGGTGAGCGTTGTGGACGGGGGGCGGGTGGACGGCGGAGCGTTGCGCATGACCACACCGACGCTGTTCGAGTCGACGGTGGTGGTGAACGACAACGACAACACGGCGGTGACCCTGGCGGGAAGCTCCGCGGCGCTGGTGGAGGGCCAGGACCGGACGTTCACGGTGACGATCGGTCGGGGCATGTACGACGGGGAGGCGCTCACCGTGGTGCTGTCGGTGGGCGGCACGGCGACGCGGGGCGCGGAGGGCGGACAGAATGTGGACTACACCCTCACCTGTGAAAGCCCGTTGCCCACCGGGGTGACCTGCACGAACCTGGACTCGGGGATGCCGAACATCGCGTTCGCGGGGACGGGCGCCGACCAGTCGGCCAGCAGTGTGACGCTGACCATCTCGGCGGCTGACGACGGGCCGGGCGACTCGGGCGAGACGGTGACGGTGGGAGTGAACGCGTTGCGTCAGACCAACATCGGGGTGGGCGCCGCCACAGACAATTTCGACCAGTTCGTGATCAACGACAGGCCGTTGGACCCGGCGGTGTCGTTCAGTGCAGCCGCGTACTCGGTGGGTGAGGCGGACGCGCCCGACAACGCGCTCACCGTCAGGGTGAACATCGCCCCGACGCGTAGCCGGAACACCCGGGTCAACATCATCACCACGCACGGCACGGCGTCCGCAGCGGACTGGGCTACGCTGCCGCCGGCCACCGTCACCATCCCCGGCGGCGCGTCATCGGCGACGTTTGTGATGCGGACCCGTCAGGACTCGGCAAAGGAGGGACCGGAGTACACCGATATCACTATCGGCGCCTCACTGCCGTCGGGGGTGGTGCTGGGCAGCCCGTCAACGGCGCGGGTGACCATCGCCGACGATGAAGGCTGCACGGGCACCGAGGCGTCGCCCTGCGTCAAGGTGGAGGTGGACGCAGCCACGGTGTCGGAGGGCGGCACGGTGACGCTCACGTTCACCGCCGACCCCGCCCCGGCCGCGACCACGACCATCAATTACACGGTGACAGAGCAGGACAGCAGCAATGACTACATCGCCGCGGCGGACGAGGGCGAAGAGACCGTGCAGATCACCGCGGGGACGACCACGGCGACGGCCACCATTGCGGTGGTGCAGGACGGCGTCAACGCGGGCGATCCGCCCGGCACGGAAGGTGACGGGGCCGTGTCTGTCACTCTGGGAAGCGGGACAGGCTATCAGCAGGAAACGCTGCGCCCAGTGTCGGTGACGATCCACGACGATGACCCGACCAGGGTGTTTCTGCGGTGGCAGGACCGAAGCGCCACCCACATGGTGGAAGGCGTCTCCTATGACTTCTACCTGGAGTTGGGGCGGCAGTTGGTGACGCCGGAGGTGTTGACGATCCCGTTCGTGTTCGGCGGCGACGCGGTGTTCGGCGCGGACTACACGGTTGCGTGCCCACCTGCCCGGTTCCACAACATGAGAGTATCCTGCAACTTTGCGAACACGCCGCCTGCCATCACCATCACCGGCGGGGCCCCGGATGGGGACGTGGTAGGCGCCGCATCGCTTCTGATGAAGAGGTTCCTGCGTGTCACCGCCGACAGCGTGACGGAGCCAATGGCGGAGAGCATCACCATCACGCCGGATGTGGACGCCACGTCGGGGACGAATCTGAGGGGCGGCGCCCTGTTGGACAGCCCGTTCTCCAGCACGGTCCACGAGCCGCCCACCACGGCCACGGTCACCTTCGAGCGGGCCGGGTTCACGGTGTTGGAGTCTTCTGATTCGACGCCAATAGTGTTGCGGCTGAGCACGCCGCTGAGCGCCGACCTGACGGTGCCCATCGACATTGCCGATCAGGGTCTGACCTCGGGTGATGACTACACATTCCCCCACAAGGTGGTCATCCCCGCCGGGGCGTTGCTGTCGGATTTCACGATCGACGTCGACGACGACGCCGAGCCCGAGGTGAACGAGCAGCTGACCATGACCATCGACCCCACCAGGCTGCCGAACAGCCCCACCGTCGTCACGCTCGGCGCCAACGGTTCGGCCACGTTGACGGTTATCGACGACGACCCGCTGCCGGTGCGGCTGGGGGCGACCAGCCCCTCGATCACAGAGGGCGGGCCCGGTGGCGCGATCACCGTCACCCTGGGCCGTCCCCTGCAAACGGGCGAGTCGCTCACCGTGCCTCTCACAATCGGCGGTGTGGCCTCTCAGGACACGGACTACACGATTACGGCGGAGACGGAGACCGGCGTCACCTATTCGGGGGTGGGCACGGCGGATGTGACCATCGTCTTCGCCCCCGGGGCCGACCGGGCCACGCTGTCGGTCACCCCCCTCGACGACGACGCCGACGAGCAGGGTGGAGAATCCCTGGCCATCACCATGGGCACGATCTCGTTCACCAAGGCGAACAACGGCAACCCCGATCCGGTGACACCCAGAACGCGACTCGACCTGAAAATCTTCGACCCCTCCAAGCAATTCGCAGCGCTCACCCTGCGTAGCACGGGCGGCAAGGAGGGTCCTTCCGACTTCTATGTCGCCGAGGGCGGGGTGGGAACGCTGCGGGTGTCGTTGAACGGCCCCACCGCCGACGTAGTGGGTACGGTGACGGTCACCGGCGGCGGTCAGCACCTCACCATCACCAGCGGCGCGTCGCTGCTGTTCACACCTACCAGCTACCAGGACAAAGTCGTGACCCTCCAGGGCGCCGAGGACAGCGCCACGAACCCCGAGGACACCGTGAACTTGCGCATACAGTTGTCGTCCACCGATTCTGAGTACAACAACCGGATGTTCAACCAGCGGGTGCGGGTGTTGGACAACGACACCGAGATCACCATCCGCATGCAGACCACCTTGGTAAGCGACGCCGAGGGCAACGGCGCCTACAAGGTGTACTTCGTCACCAACCGACGCGCGCCGGTGGAGATACCCGCCGCGCTGATGGATGTGGCATTCACTTCCACCGCGGGAGACTTCACGGCGTGCGACGAGCGGGGCGTAAACCCGATCTGCCCCGGCGACTGGGACATGGACTGGCAGATCCAGCCGATCAGCGTGGGCGGCAACCGCGGCTATGTGTGGATGACCAGCCGCGACGACAACCGGGTTGAACGGGACACCACAGCGACGGGCAGATTGTCTTTGTCGGGCGCCTTGCCGAACATCTCGGTGGACACCGGCCGGAACACGTTCACAGTGCACCACACCGATGACGACGGGCTCAGGGCCATCATCTACCGTGACGCTCGGCGGGGTCATGTGCTGCACTTCTCCAAACCTCGTGACTTCGACCTGACCCTGGAGTTGCAGGCCAAGGACGGACCGAATCCCCCGCCGCAGACCCTCGGCCCTGACATCCGCCAGGTGGTCCTGGGTGACCTGGACGCCCTTTCGGGGATCGTGTTGCGCACCCCCAGCGGTTTCCGCATCTCCCGTTCGGGATGGTTCAGAGGCGCCGATGGGATTGTGTTGCTCGCCCACAACGATGGTGTCCCGGCCGGCTTTGCTGCATTTCGAAGGTCCAGCGCACCTGCCGGTGACATCCCCCCAGGTGGTTTCCCCCAGGATCAAATCGTGGTGATGGAGCAGGGTCAGCCTGCCCAACCCCCCACCACACCCCGGATCAGCATCACCGGCACAGGTGATGTCACCGAAGGAGATCAGGCGACCTTCACCATCGGCGCCGACCCCGCACCCATCACCGATTTGACTGTCACCCTCGGCGTGATAGAGATCCACGGCAAGGGCGCCGACAGGGTGTTATTCGTCTCCCGACCGACTGTCACCATCCCCGCCGGCAAAAACTCGACCACCTACACCCATTCCACCCACGACGACCAGCAGGATCTGGGCGGCGGCACCCTGACTGTGGCGGTCGTCTCACGCGCAGGGTACACAGTCTCGGCATCGCAGGGTTCGGTTTCCCCGACTATCACCGACGACGATGCAACCACCGACACACCGTCGGCCTTCGTTCCCGACGCGGACCTCATCGCAGCAGTCACCGCCGAGGCCGATGCGCACGCCAACCCCGCCGCCGCGGCCCGTCTGCGCAGGATCGTGGCGGGGATGACCGGCGCCGAAGGCGGCTACACCGCCGCCCAATGCCGCTCTACCGCAGCCGACCACGGCGTCACGGACGTCTGGAAACCCTGGTGCGACGAAATCGAACGCCGCGAAAACTGGACGCCGCCCACGCCCGACCCCGACCCCGACTGACCACCGGCCACTCCCAGAACCGCAAGAGAGAGCCAGTTCAAGGCAAGGGTCCGCACGATGGTGTTGCCCAGTCAAAATCCCGAACAGGATGGGATCCTTCAGTCGAGCGCCTCCCTATTGAGGCCTCTCGACATCGTTTTCTCACATCCTCGGGAATTCCTCGGCCGACACACGACCTTCTTTCGCTTCGCCAAGGCTTGCAGCCGGGATCCCGAACCATTCATAGAAAGAGGACATCAGGTAAAAGGCATCAACCTCCGGATCGCCCGTAAGGGGGATCCCGCGATGGGGAGGGTTGTCCACCACCCCCTGTCTGTTGAAGGGCCTGACCTGCAGTGGCGGTCGTCCCTCCCTGAGACGCCGGCCCCGCGACCATAAGGTCCAGGACACTCCCTGCCCTTGGGGGACCAAGACACGATAGGAGAACCGAGCAAACTCCAGCGCCCACTCCTTCACCGCTTCGTGATTGACACGTGTCATAGAGATGTCGTTTTGGAGGTGGGGATCGCACAAGAAACTGCTCCCCGCTATAGCCACCATTGTTCCAAGAGGGTCGATGAGGACGCCGCGAGCACCTGCTTCGATCAGGGCAACACATTGATCAACCGGTTCAAAATCATCGCCGGTACCCAGCCCGAACCCCTGATCGAGTCGCAGGGAGTGGGTTACCACCTGTGCAAGCTCGCCCATAACCCCCTCTGATGAGTAGAAGTCGCTGAAAGACACGTTAGACGAGGGGACGATCGCCAGTTCCCACCATGCAGCCTCACCGAGTTCCAACCTCTCCAGCATCTTGTCGGCTACGGCCCGAACCGAGGGAGAGAGAGGATCACCGTCGGCGGTCAAAATGCTCGGAGCCATCGCCCGGGGTGGCTTGGGTGTTTCCGGCTCGCCGCTCCACAGCCTGTCGATCGGCACGGCATAGATTCGGTCATCGGGTTCATATGGCATGTCACCGGTGTAGAACACGATCCCGGCGTGGAAGCGAGTCCCTAGTTCGGCGCGCAGGCGGACAAGGCCCCTCCAGTCGTCCCTTGACAGTCCGGAAGCGGATTTGACCTCCATGCCCACCACGGCCCGATCGTCGAGGCGTTCCAGTACCAGGTCTACTTCAACACCCTGCCGCGTCCGCCAATGTCCCAACCGATAAGGATCATTGAGCCATCCGATCGCCTTGCGGATTTCGCTCACCATGAATGATTCGAGGAGGTTTCCGAATGAGGATTGGAACAGGGGGTCATTGCTCATCACCCTCTCCGAGGTGAGTCGAAGGAGGTGCCCGCCCACACCCGAATCGACCAGGTGCAGCTTCGGTCGTGACACAGGACCTCTGTCGGTCTTTTTCCAGGCGGGCAGGCGCACGATAAAGAAGAGCCACTCCAGCAGGCGGGTGTGGTTCTCAGCGGTCCGCTCGGCAATCCCGATGTCCCGAGCAGCATTGGCAATGTTGAGAATCTGTCCGGTCTGCGCCCCCAACCGGACCAACAGCCTCTGCACGTCCTCGGGCCGACGTACAGTCCGGACCGCTGAGAGCCCGTAGCTGAGGGACTGTTCGATGTAGTTGTTGAAGATCTGATACCGGTCGGCAGGATCCTCGTTCAGCACGACACGTGGAAACCCACCGGCCAGAACCCTTCCGACATAGTCCTCGCGGGTCGTACGGGAACGACCCCCGGACATCACTCCTTCCATTCCGCGGAAAACCGACTCGACGAAGTTCCCTCCCACACCTTCAATTTCGTTCTGGGAGAGGGGGAACACTTCTACTTCATCTAACCGACCTACCAGCGCTTTCAGTTCTTCCCGGTTTGCCTGGCGGCCGGCTGATCCGGTCAGTATGAACTGACCGGGAGAGCCGTCTCTGTTCAGTTGGGCCTTGATGTGATCAAGGAGGGGAAGGCGAAGGTACTCGTCTATGAGAACCGGCCGCTGCTCCGCCAGGTACCGGTTTGGATCCGCTTCGACCTGGTTCCTGACGATGGAATCGTCAAGGTCGACTATGTCAGCGGAAAGCTGTTGGGCAATCTCCCGCAGCAGGGTGGACTTGCCCACAGTGCGGGGACCCTCCAGCACCACCACCGGAAAGCTGCGAATGCGGCGGAGACTGGTCTCCAGTAATCGACGGTGGTAGTGCCGGGACCTCAACATGGACATTCCCTTGCATTATACGCAATAAAGAAGACGCTAGTTGCGCTTTATGCGCATTATGCGTAAAATACGAAAAAGGGCGTCTCTATTGGAGGAAACGGATCGCCACTATGACCGTGGCTGTCCCAGGCCCAAACATATACTTCTAGGTGGAAGGGGCCCTTCGGAAGGACGACCCATGGCACGACCCTCCGCTGTCACACCTGCACCACAACCCTGCACATGAGCATCGTCTCGCTCTCTGAGGCGCGGAAACAAGTCTCGGACAACTACCGAGCCTTCACCCGGATGCTGCCTGCGCTGCTTGAAGAGCATCATGGCCAATGGGTGGTCTTGCGCGATCAGAAAGCGATCGAGGTACTTCCCACCGAGATAGACGCCTACCACTATGCGACAAGCCACTTCCCAGACGAGCGATGGTCAATACAACACATCCGTGATCAGAACCCGATCAGGATGGGGTTCTTCAGTCGTGCGCCTCGTCATTGAGGGTCCGGTTGACTTCACCGGAGCGACAATCGAAGATGTCACGGTAGTAGGAAGACGGGCCGCCACCGTCAATGCACTGATCGATACCGGCTGCTCATCACAGAAACCCGCTACAGGTTTACCTTGGAAGAACCGATCAGTTGACTACGTCAAGTATTCCTCCCTGCCGGGCCCCTCCGCAGCATTTGTCATAATATAATGATCTTCCATGGGCGGCGGTTTGGACAGACACCTTCAACGTGGCCCTCTCCCGCTTTGGTTCCAGATCAAGGAACAACTCAGACGGGCCATCGATGTGGGCGAGTGGGCGGCGGGCGAACAGTTGCCGACCGAGAGCGAACTCACCGAGTTTTTCGGCGTCAGCCGCATCACGGTCCGCACTGCTTTCGAGCGCCTGGGCGACCAGGGCCTGGTCGAGCGGATTCCCGGACGGGGAACTTTCGTGGCCCAGCGCAGCTTCGAACAGCCCGTGACCCGTCTCGCCGGGTTCCACGAGGACATGGCCAGCCGCGGCTTCGTCGCTTCCACGCACACTCTCTCGGTGCGCATCGTTCCCGGACCCTCCGAGGCGGCCTCCGCGCTGGGCGCCGAGGGAGAGGACCTGGTGGAGATCCGGCGTCTCCTGTCGGCCGACAACACGCCGATGGCGGTCCAACACGGATACCTGCCCACCTGGGTCGTGGGAGGCGAGTTCACCATCGCCGATCTTCACAACAAGTCGCTCTACAGAGTTATGGAGGAACGGACCGCGTCGCATCCGGCCACCGCGGAGGAGACGATCGAAGCGGTTCGGGCCGATCGGGTCCGAGCCGATCGGCTGGATGTGTCGGTGGGATCGCCACTTCTTCTTGCCACGCGGCTTTCCCTCGATCGGTCCGAGAGGCCAGTGGAATGGATGCGCCTCTGGTACCGGGCGGACCGCTACCGCTTCCGGGTGGAGTTGCAACTCCCATGATCGATGTGGTGGGTGACGCCTGTGTCGACCTGGTCCTTCCGGTCCCCCGGGTCCCGGATCCGGATGAGAAGGTCCACACCGGGGACGCGGTGGTGAGTCCGGGCGGGGTGGCGTTGAACGTGGCCGTCGCCCTGGCTCGGCTGGGTTCGGAGGTGGCCCTCCATGCCCGGGTCGGCCGGGACGCCTTCGGTTCCATGGTGCTGGAGACACTTGAGACCGAAGCCGTGAACACCACCGGCGTGGTGGCGGACCCCTCGATCGACACCTATTTCACGATGTCGCTGATCACCGACGATTCGCCGGAAAAGCGCATGGTGGTGGCGGTCACGCCCGGCCTGTACCCCGCCGAGGCCACAGTGGGACCCGCAACCTGGGGGCATACGGCGCCCTTCGATCCGGATGTTGCGGCGAAGGTCACCGACCGGTGGCGCACCCTGGGCGTCCCGTTCTCGATCGATCTCGAACCGGCCTGCATACCTGACGATCCCACCGAGATCGCCTCGGTGACAACCGGCGCCGACACCCTGATCGCCAATGCCCGGACCCGGGACCTCCTTGCGGAGTCCGCCGAGGACGCCCTCGATGTCCTTTCGGGGCCGCTGGGCGGGCGCCACGCGGTGATCACCGAGGGGTCCGACGGGATTGTCTTCCGCTCGGAGGGAACGACGGGTCGGATCCCCGCCCATCCGGTGGAGGCGGTGGACACGACCGGGGCCGGCGACGGCTTCGCGGCCGGATACATATGGGCCAGAACCCGGGGTTCGGAGGTCGTGGAAGCTCTGAAAGTTGGAGTCCTGGTGGGAGCGCTGGCCTGCCGGAGCCTGGGAGCGCTGGCCTCGTTTCCGCGGAGAGAGGAGATCGATCCTTTGCTCGGGACCCGACGGGAGGACGACTCATGAGTTCTTTGCTGCCCAAGAAGCCGGACCCATTGGCCGCGGTATTCGATCAGCCGAAACCGATCATCGGCGTCATACACCTCCCTCCCCTACCCGGGGCGCCCCGGTACGACGGCCAGCCGGTGGAGGAGATCTACGCGGCGGGGGTGGCGGACGCGGTGGCGATGTCGGATGCGGGGATCGACGGGATCATCGTCGAGAACGCCTTCGACCTTCCCTTCTCCCGGCCCGAGGCGATCGGCGCCGAGACGGTGGCGGCCTTGACCGCGGCCGGCCTAAGGGTCCGCGACGCGGTGGAACTCCCGATCGGGATCACCTGCGTCGCCAACGGGGTGATACCCGCCCTGGCCATCGCCAAGGCGGTGGGAGCGCGTTTCGTGCGGGCCAACCAGTGGGCCAACGCCTATGTGGCCAACGAGGGGATCATCAACGGCCCGGCCGGCGAGGCCCTTCGCTACCGGTCTGCGATCGGAGCCCGGGAGGTGCAGATCTTTGCCGACGTCCACGTCAAGTTCGGCGCGCATGCCATCACCGCGGACCGCTCGGTGACAGAGCAGGCCCGCGACGCCGAGTTCTTCGACGCCGACGTCCTGATCGGGAGCGGACAGCGCACCGGATCTCCGACCGAGACGGGCGAGATCCGCGCCATCCGGGCCGGCGCCTCGCTTCCGGTGCTGGTGGGAAGCGGCATGGACGTTGACAACGCGGCGGAACTGCTCTCGGTGGCGGACGGGGCAATCGTGGGGAGCTCACTCAAATACGGAGGCACCTGGTGGAATCCGGTCGACCCCTCCATCGCCAGAAGGCTGATGAAGGTCGTGCGGAGCGTAAGAAACGGAAAATGAAAGCAATCCCTAGGAGGACAAAGTGAAGCATCACCTGCGGTTGTGGACCGCACTGTTTGCCATCCTGGCGCTGGTGGCCGCATCCTGTGGCGACGCCGAGGAGGAGGCCGAGGTCGCTGAGCCGACCACCACGGCTGCGGCTCCCGAGCCGGAACCGGAACCGGAGATGGCCGATCCCGGCACCCCCGGGAACATCCCCGACCCGGGCGCCGCGGCCGGCCGCTTCGACGGAGTCGAGGTTGTGGTCGCCGGCCCGGCAGGCCCGCTCGACTACATGAAGGACAAGGCAGCCGAATGGGCGGCCGAGACCGGCGCCACCGTCCGGGTCGACGAGATTCCCTTCGGGGAACTCAACGACAAGGTCCTGGCGGCGCTGTCCACCGACACCTTCATCGCCGACGTGATCAACATCGGCTCGAACCTGGGTGGCGACCTGATGGGCGGCGGATTCATGGCCGCCGCGCCCGAGTGGGCCCAGCAGCGGGCCGACTGGGAGGGCATCCTTCCGATCTTCCGCTCGAACCAGTTGTCGTTCGGCGGGGTTGCCTACGGAATGCCCTGGGACGGCGACGTCCTGATGTACTACTGGCGCGCCGACGCCTTCGAAGCGAACGCCGACGCCTACGAGGCGGCCACCGGCAATGCTCTCCGTCCGGCCGAGTCGTGGAGCGAATACGCCGAAATCGCCAAGTTCTTCACCGAGAACGCCTGGTCCGGCCAGGACGAGGGATACGGCCTGGTCGAGCTGCCGATGCGCAACAACCAGGGTTGGAACGGCTTCATGACCCGAGCGGCCGGATACGCCAAGGCGCCCAACGATCCCGGCTTCTTCTTCGATCCCGAGACCATGGAGCCCCGGATCAACAATCCGGGCTTCGTACGCGCTCTCGAGGACTGGGGAGCCGTGATCGAGTACGGTCCCCCGGGAATGCTCAACTTCGGTTGGATCGAGAACGCCCTGAGCTTCGTGGGCGGCCTTGCGGCACAGGACATCCAGTGGGGAGACATCGGCCCGATGTCCAAGGGGTCCGACTCGGTGGTCGAGGGAGCGGTCGGATACGGCCCCGCCCCCGGCGCGGACGAGTACTGGGACCCGGTTGCGGGAGAGTGGGCTTCCGGTGACGGACCCAACAAGGCCCCGTTCCTAGGCTTTGGTGGATGGTTCAACCTGGTTCCCGCCACCTCCAACCACCTGGCGGCCGCATTTGATCTGGCCTCCTTCCTGGGCAGCCCCGCTGTCCTGGCCGAGGCGGCCGTGACCGCCGGCACCGGCGTCAACCCCGGGACCGCCGCCACCCTCGATGTGGACCTGTGGGTGAGCGCGGGATGGCCCGAGGACGAGGCGAAGGCCTACACCGACGCCATCCGGGCGTCGCTCGATCACCCCAACGCGGTGTTCGACATGCGCCTGCCGGGCTTCCCCGAGTACAAGGACGCACTGGAATTGGCAGTGTCCGAGGCTCTGTCCGGACAGCACAGCGCCCAGGACGCCCTCGATGAGGCCGCGGACAAGTGGAATGAGATCACCGACCGCCTTGGTCGTGACGAACAACTCCGCATCTACCGCGAGGCCCTGGGGCTTACCGGCTGACATCTAAAGCAGCGCGCGCACCGGTCCGTCCCGGCAGGTCGCCGGGACGGACCGGGCTTGCGCCGCGCTGGTTCATCTCACCCGCCACCACTGCGGTGCTGGCCCTGAGCATCTTCCCGCTCATCTTCTCGCTGGGCCTCACCTTCACCAACGTCAATCTCTTCCGGCGGACGCCGATCCGGTTCGTCGGCCTGGAGAACTGGGCGCGCATCTTCTCGGACGAAGCTCTCCTGGAGACCCTCGTCAACACCGTTATCTTCGTGGGCGGCGGGGTGGCGATCCAGTACGCCTTGGGCCTGGCGCTGGCGGTGGCGCTCAACCAGGGCCTGCGGGAACAGCGCCTGATGCGGGTCCTGTTCCTGCTGCCGATGATGGTGAGCCCCATCGCGGTGGGCTTCATCATCGGGCGGATGGTGTTCAGCGAGGGCTTCGGGCCGATCAACGACATGCTTCAGGCCCTGGGCCTTCCGGCCGTGGCCTGGGTCACCTCGCCCGGCGTGGCCAAGTGGACCATCATCCTGGTGGACACCTGGCAGTGGACGCCGTTGATGATGCTCCTGATCCTGGTGGGCCTGCAGGGCATACCCGGAGAGCCGATCCAGGCGGCCCGGGTGGACGGCGCCTCGGAGTGGCGGATCTTCCGCCACATCGTCTTCCCGCTCCTGCTGCCGGTCAGCATCACCGCCATCCTGATCCGCGCCCTGGAGGCGTTCAAGATCATCGACATCATCCGGGTGGTGACCGGGGGTGGGCCGGGGCGCGCCACCGAGTCGGTGACCGCGTATGTCTACAACGTCGGCGCCAAGCAGGGAGACCTGGCCTATGCGGCGTCGGCCGCCTATGTCCTGCTGTTCGTGGTTATCGGGGTCAGCTTTCTTGCGCTGTATGTCATGCGCCGGGTTCAGGCGAGGTACGAATGAAGGGTCGACTGATCACCCGGGCATTCCTGGTGGCGGCGGCCTTCGTCACTTTCTTTCCCCTCTACTGGATCTTGATCACCTCCTTCAAGACCCAACTCGACATCGTGGTGAACCCCACCTACCTGCCCTGGGTGGACTTCATGCCCACCCTGGAGGGCTGGCGGTGGTTGCTGACCGAGGCGCGGGCGGACGTGATCCGAGCGATCACCAACAGCCTGATAGTTTCGGGGGGCAGCGCGGTGATCGCCACCATGCTGGGCGCCGCGGCGGGGTACGGCCTCACCCGATTTCAATACAGGTGGCGATTCTGGCGCAACGAGGACATCGCCTTCTGGTTCATCTCCCAGCGGATGCTTCCGCCCGTCGCCATCGTGCTTGCCTTCCTTCTGATGTTCCGATGGCTGAGCCTGCTTGACACCCAGGTGGGCCTGACCATCGCCTACACCGGGTTCGCCATTCCCTTCACCGTCTGGATCATGCGCGACGCCTTCGCGCAGGTGCCGCTGGAGTTGGAGGAGAGTGCGGGGGTGGACGGCGCATCGGCCGCCGGTGTTTTCTTTCGCATCTCCCTCCCACTGGCGCTCCCCGGGGTGGTCGGGTCGATGCTGTTCGCCTTCGTCTTCGCCTGGAACGAGTACCTCTTCGCCCTGATGCTCACCTTCCAGGAAGCCACCACGGTCCCTTTGCTGCTGGCCTCGCGGATCACCTCGTTCGGGACGCACTGGGACCAGCTCTCCGCGCTCACTCTCACCAACTTGATTCCCGCCGCGATTCTGGGGATCATGCTGGAGAGGTTTTTGATCAGGAACAGAACGGAAGGATCTCTCAAATGACCACAGGCGTAACCTTCATCGCCGACGAACTGCGGCTACCGGCCTCTATCGCTGAGCTGTCGCGGACACTCCGGAGACTCGGTGACGCCGGCTGGATGCTGGATCCCCAGCACATCGCCGGCCGAATGCAGACCCGAGCGCCCACCATCTACTGGTCCGAACCCTTCATGGACACCGCCGCCTTCGGCCTGTTGGAGGCGCCGGGTCCCGAGGAGGCGCACCGGGGGATCAGCGAGCTGGTGAACGCGGGCTGGGGACGGATGTTCGGACGGACCCGGTGGATCGTGGGCCCCCGCGACCTTCCCCCGTCGCTGGGAGAAGGACCGTTCGATCGGGGGCTGGGGTTCCTGGCGCTGTGGGACTGGAACGACGCCTGGCACAGCGCCACGCCCGAGGAGCGGGCCGTTTACGATCGCGACTGCGATGTGGCGTTCGCATACGACGTAGATCTGGGGATTGACATTTTCGGCCGCTTCGACACCGCGGGGACCTCGGACTGGGACCATGCGGCATTGTGGGAGGTGCCCGACCTCCTGACCCTCACGGAAGCCATGCACGGACACGAGATCCAGGACGACTTCATGTTCACCACGTCGTACCATCTCATCGGGCGCCCGATCGCCTTTCACCGATTGGAGGAACAGCTCCAGTGATCACATGGATACACACCTACCGTCCACGGCCCGACTGGTACGAAACCACCAGGCAAGCCCGGGACCGTTTGCTCGCCACTTGGGACGGCGCGGCTTCGGTCTCGATCGAATCCGGCGCCACCCGGGTGGGTCCTCTGTCGATCCGCGGCCAATCCCGCCAGGAGCATCTGGAGATCTGGACCTTCCCCGACCTCGCGGAACTCGAGAACCACTGGACCCGGCTTCGGAAGCTGGGCTACCCCGACTGGCGGGAGTCCGAGAACACCGTCGCCACCGAGATCGTCCAGAGCAGGCTCACCGGACCGGAACGGTGAGGAACCGGGTCCCGAGGTCCCCAGCCTCGAAACCGACGGGCGCCGTGGGCCAGTTAGCCCGTCCGTGCAGCAGGAATCTTGGCTAGCCGTTCCGAAATGCGGTCTTGGGTGGTCTCAAGGTCGTATT
>VXSV01000049.1 GCA_009837815.1 Acidimicrobiia bacterium | reverse complement strand
AGGGCCAGATCGCCCACGGTGACACCTTCCACGACGACCGTCACCCCGACCTGAAAGCCGACTACATCCTGGCCAACCCGCCCTTCAACATTTCCGACTGGGGCCAGGAAGGGCTCAGGGAAGACAAACGGTGGAAATATGGCGTCCCACCCGCAGGCAACGCCAACTTCGCCTGGGTGCAGCACATGATCCACCACCTGGCGCCCCGCGGCGTCGCCGGGTTCGTCCTGGCCAACGGGTCGATGTCGTCGAAGACCTCCGGAGAGGGAAAGATCCGGGCAGCCATCGTCGAAGACGACCTGGTGGACTGCATGGTGGCCCTGCCGGGACAACTGTTCTACTCCACCCAGATTCCGGTGTGTTTGTGGTTCCTGGCGAGAGATCGGGCCGGAGGCGAGCATCGAAACCGAACCGGGGAAACCCTGTTCATAGACGCCCGCAAACTGGGCCGCATGGTGGACCGCACCCACCGGGAACTGTCCGACGAGGACATCGCCCGCATCGCCGACACCTACCACAACTGGAGAAGCAAAGAGCCTTCCTCCAAATACGCCGACGTGCCCGGATTCTGCAAAAGCGCCACCCTCGAGGAAGTGCGCCGACACGACCACATCCTCACCCCCGGACGCTACGTCGGGTTCGAACCCCCCGAAGAAGACAGCGAGCCCTTCGAAGAGAAAATGGCCCGCCTCACCGCCCAGTGGCGGGAACAGCAAAAAGAAGCCAGTCGCCTCGACGCCGCCATCGAGGCCAACCTGGCCGGCTTGGGTTTCGGTCCGCCGGGAGACGACACTTGGTTGTACCACCACATGACCAGGATGTTCAATGACTGCATCTTCCCTGTTCTAGATCGTTTCCACCGTCTTGATGAGGCATCTTCCGCACTCACCGCCCTCCGCGACACCCTCCTTCCCAAGCTGGTGTCCGGTGAGGTGCGAGTGGATCACGCCATATTGGGGGAGACGTGCCGAAGCTAGAGAGTCTGCAGTTGGAACCCGCCGTCTTGCGATGGGCTCGGGAGCGTGCCGAATTAGAGCTTGGGGAACTGGCAACCCGGCTGAAGGTTCCCACCCGAGACATCGAGGAGTGGGAAGGATCGGGAAGGATCGCCTTCAAGAAGGCGGAGGCGTTGGCCAAAAAGACGCACACTCCGGTCGGTTACCTATACCTTTCCGAACCCCCCCGCGAGAGACTTCCGATCGCCGATTTCCGCACTCGTAGCGGAAGCACTCCTCCCCGACCGAGCCCCGACCTTCTAGAGACGGTCTATCAGATGCAGTTACGGCAGGCTTGGATGAGAGAAGAGATGATCAGCCTGGGGATCCCTCCCTTGCCCTTCATTGGCGCTTTCCCGGTGGACTCCTCTCCCGCCGAGGTTGCAGCGGCCATGGGCGACGCCTTGCAAATGGAAGAAGGTTGGGCGGCGGCCGATGGAACCTGGACAGATGCGTTGCGGACACTTAGGGACCACATCGCCGAGGCGGGAATACTGGTGTTCTTCAATGGTGTGGTCGGGAACAATGTCCACCGCAAGCTGCAGGCCGAGGAGTTTCAGGGATTTGCGATGGTGGACGACTATGCGCCGCTCATCTTCGTCAACAACGCCGACTTCAAGACGGCGCAGATCTTCACATTGGCTCATGAGCTGGCCCACGTGTTCGTAGGCGAATCCGGAATCTCGAAGTTTGAGGCGCTCAGCCCGGCTGATCATGCCATCGAACAGGCCTGCAACCGGATTGCGGCCGAGTTTCTCGTGCCTAGCGACCAACTGCGCAACGCTTGGGGCAAGGCCAGGCAATCACATGATCCCCATCAGCACCTTGCCAGACATTTCAAGGTCAGCACCGTTGTAGCTGCCCGGCGAGCTCTTGATGCCGGTCTCGTCACACGGGAAGCCTTCTTCCGGTATTACGAGGAGAACAAGGCCAAGCACTGGGGTGGCGCAAAGTCTGCTGACGGCAGTTCAGGTGGAGACTTTTGGAACACCCAACGCTGGCGGCTGGGCACTCGGTTCGCCGCAGCGGTCAGTCGTGCAGTCGTTGAAGGACGGCTGTCCTACACCGAGGGGTACACCCTGACCGGATTGAGGGGCGATACTTTCTCGAACATACCGGAGAAGATGGGCATTCTCCTGTGAAGACCCCTACTCTCCCAGCCGTCGGGTTGGCGGCGAGATACGTACTTGACGCCAATGCATTCATCGCCTCTTGGCGTGATCACTATCCGATAGACCTCTTCCCAGGAGTCTGGGCATGCCTTGAGCGTTTTGCCAAAGAAGAGAGACTCTTGAGTGTCGACAAGGTGCGGCGTGAAGTCAACGGCCCCCCGGAACTCGTCAGCTGGCTCCGAGAGAAGTGGCGCGCCGCTTTTGCCTCTACCAGGGACTCTCAGGTGGTGGGTGTCTTCTCGGAGATGCAGGATTGGGTTCATTCGAATGAGCTGTTTCTGCCCGCAGCCAAACACAATTTCGCCGAGGCCGCCGATGGCTGGCTGGCCGCCTATGCCAAGGTGCACAGCCTGGTTCTGGTCACCAACGAGGCCTACGACCAGGAGGCGCGGAGGCGAGTCCCTCTCCCCAACTTGTGTAGACAGTTTGATGTTGAATACCGCAACACCATCGGAATGCTTCGTGGACTCGGGGTCGCCTTCGAGCTCCGAGTCCTCTGACGCCATGGTCACCGAGTCGCTGGTGGAAGATGCCGCTATCGATTGGTTCGTAGCGCTGGGCTATCGGTACACCGCAGGACCCGAGATGGTGCCGGGACCGTTGAGTTGGGGCAGGAAGAGCTACGAGGACGTGGTCCTGGAGTCCGTACTACAGGATTCCATCGAGCGCCTCAATCCGAAACTCCAACCCGGCGCCCGTTTGGAGGCCTTCCGGAAGATCACCCGGCCGGAGGGAGCGACCACCGTAGCCCGCAACCGCGATTTTCACCGGAAGCTGGTCAACGGGGTGAACGTGGAAACCCAATCGGCCTCCGGTGCTATCCGCGGCGCGCAGGCCAGGACCATCGACTTCACCGACCCCTCCAACAACTATTGGATGGTGGTCAATCAGTTCACCGTATCGGAGAACGGCCATAATCGCCGCCCCGACCTGGTGGTGTTCGTCAACGGGCTGCCCCTGGGGATCATCGAACTCAAGAGTCCCGGCAGCCTCGACGCCACGGTGTGGAGCGCCTGGCAGCAACTTCAAACCTATCAGGTACAAACCCGGCGGTCTGGTGGTGGACTACCTGGGCTTTGCCCACGAACTTAAAGAAAGAGGCTTCGCGTTTCTCCGGGGCGGGGGCGCAAACTTGATGTATTGGGTGGAGCTGACGGGACTTGAACCCGTGACCTCTTGCATGCCATGCAAGCGCTCTTCCAAGCTGAGCTACAGCCCCCGGCTTTCGGCGGAGTATATATCAGGCGGATTGAAGCTCGGAGGCCGTTTGAGGGGCGGGCGCCGTCCAGGGAATCCGCGGCGCGTCACCCCACAATCCCTCCAGGCCGTAGTAGCGCCGATGGTCGGGCGAGAAGATGTGTATCACAAAGTCGCCGTAGTCCAACAGGACCCACTCGGCTTCCGCCAATCCCTCCTCTCCCAGCCGATCACGCCCCTTCGATCGAAGAAGGTCTTTCAACTCGGCGGCCACGCTCTGGATGTGCAGACGGGAACGGCCGGTGGCGATCACGAACACATCGGTGATGCCCATGGCCTCCCCCACCCGAAGCAACACGATGTCGGAGGCGTTCTTTCGCGCCAGAACATCTGCAACCAGCCGAACGGCCTCGAGCGTCTCTACTAAAACACCTCCGTGGCATCGAAGTGTCCTTTCATCATAAGCCTTCGGGGGATGCATACAGCCGGTTTTCGGCGATGTACTCCCAAACGCCTCCTGGAACCAGGCGCCGGATGCTCTCGCCGGCTCGTATGCGTAGGCGCACCTGCCTGGAGCTGATCGCCATCGGGGGACAGTCCAACCACACCGGCGACTCTCCCACGGCCTCCTCCACCGTTGATGCGTCGGTTCCCGGACGGAGGGCGACCGCCAGGCGGACTCGCCGAGCAACCTCTTCCCATCGCATCCAGCTGCGCAAACCCTGAGCGGCGTCGGATCCCAAGACCAGATAGATCTCGTCCCGGGAAGGGAAAGTCTCCAGGGTATCCGCCATGTAGCTGGGGCCGTCCCGGCGGGTCTCGCAGTCGTTGACGGTGAAGTAGGAAACCCCTTCGGTGGCCCGTTTGACCATCTCCAGCCGGTGAGGGGCGGCGGTCGGGGG
>VXSV01000139.1 GCA_009837815.1 Acidimicrobiia bacterium | reverse complement strand
GTCCGGGGGCGGCAAGCGCGACCCGTGGGTCCCTCGGCGTGGGCGTATCCCAGGCCACGGCCATAGCCGACGCGGCCGGCGCCCGGGTCCAGTACCTGTTGGAGACCGGAAGATATGTGCATGTCATCGCCGATGGAGGGATGCGAACCGGAGGGGAGATAGCCAAGGCGATCGCCTGCGGAGCGGACGCGGTGATGCTGGGGTCGCCACTGGCGGCGGCCGGCGAAGCGCCCGGGTCGGGTTTTCACTGGGGCATGTCGTCCTTCCATCCATCCCTGCCGCGGGGCTCGAGAATCAAGGTTCCCACCCGTGGGACGCTCAGGGAGATAATGGTCGGGCCGGCGGTGCAGAGCGACGGCCGCACCAACCTGCTGGGGGCCCTCCGCAGGTCCATGTCCACCACGGGATACTCGAACATTTCCGAATTCCAAAAGGCTGAAGTGGCGATCGCCCCCACCTTCCTGACCGAGGGAAAGGTGTCCATGGGGTCGGGGCGGTTGGAGACGGGTTGAGCCGTTCCACCGACAAGGTGCTGGTTGTGGATCTGGGGGCTCAGTACGCCCGCCTGATCGCTCGCCGGATCCGGGAGGCCAGGGTCCATTCAGAGATAGTTCCCGCCCGGATCACCGCGGACGAGGCGAAAGAGCGTTCCCCATCGGGAATCGTGCTCTCGGGTGGGCCGGCGTCAGTCTATTCACCCGACGCGGTCTCCATCGACCCAGGGTTGCTGGACCTGGGAGTTCCGGTGCTGGGGATCTGCTACGGCCACCAACTCATCGCCGAAATGCTGGGCGGGAAGGTGGCCGCCACCGGTGGAGGCGAGTTCGGGAATACGACGATGCAGATGGCAGGCCCATCGCTTCTTCTGGAGGACTTGCCGGATGTCTCCGAGGTTTGGATGAGCCATCGCGACGCAGTGGAGAAGGCGCCGGATGGCTTTGCAGTCACCGCTCGGACTCCCGGAGCTCCGGTGGCGGCCATGGAGGACCGCAACAGAGGTTTCTACGGGGTGCAGTTCCATCCTGAGGTAACCCACACTCCCAAGGGAATCGAGGTCTTGAAGAGGTTCCTCTATGAAGCCTGCGGGGTGCAGGCTTCCTGGACGGCGCAGTCGATCATCGAGAGAGAAGTCCGGAACATAAGCCGACAGATCGGGGAGTCCCGGGCAGTGTGTGGGCTGTCGGGGGGAGTGGACTCCGCCGTGGCGGCGGCCCTCGTGCATCGGGCCATCGGAGATCGCCTCACCTGCGTGTTCGTAGATCATGGTCTGCTCCGCCAGGACGAGCCTGAACAGGTGGAAGAGGTGTTCGGTGAAAACTTCTCCACAAACCTGATTCATGTCAAGGCTCAGGAGCGCTTTTTGGCCGCCCTTTCGGGAGTGACCGACCCCGAGGCCAAGCGGAAAGCCATCGGGGAGACCTTCATCACAGTGTTCGAGGAGGTTTCCGACCGCCTCTCGGGGTGTAGTTATCTGGTTCAGGGGACGCTCTATCCTGATGTAATCGAGTCGGGAGGCGGGGACGCATCGGTGATCAAGAGCCATCACAACGTGGGCGGCCTTCCCGAGCACATGAGACTGGAGCTGGTGGAACCGCTCCGGGACCTGTTCAAAGATGAAGTCCGTGCGGTGGGAGAGCAGTTGGGCCTGCCGGAGGAGATAGTTTGGCGCCACCCCTTCCCGGGCCCCGGCCTGGCGATTCGCATTATCGGAGAGGTCACCACCGAACGGCTTGACCTGCTGCGCAGGGCCGACGCGATCGTTTTAGACGAGATCCGGAAAGCTGGTCTGTACCGCGACCTGTGGCAGGTGTTCGGGGTCCTCCCGGCCATACGATCGGTGGGAGTCCAGGGGGATGGGCGCACCTACGCCTATCCGCTGGTGGTGAGGGCGGTGGAAAGCGACGAGGCCATGACGGCGGACTGGGCCCGGCTCCCCTATCCGGTGCTGTCCAACATTTCCCGGCGGGTGATCGGAGAGGTGGAGGGGATCAACCGGGTTCTCTACGACGTCTCCTCCAAGCCACCCGCCACCATCGAGTGGGAGTGAGATGATCGTCGCCCACCCGCTTGTTGAGGACTTGAATCCAGAGCAGAAGGCCGCGGTGACCATTGCGGGGGGTCCGGTGATGGTGGTGGCGGGCGCCGGATCGGGAAAGACCCGGGTGCTGACTCATCGCATCGCCTATCTGATCAGGGAGATGGGAGTCAGACCCGGGGCCGTTTTGGCCATCACCTTCACCAACAAGGCAGCGCGGGAGATGCGAGAGAGGGTGGGTGGACTCCTCGGGTCGACGGTGAACGACATGTGGGTCTCCACTTTTCATTCGGCCTGCGCACGCATCCTGCGTCGCGAGGCGCACGCCTTCGGCTACCGGTCGAACTTTTCCATATACGACCGGTCCGACTCGGTGCGTCTTATCAGACAATGTCTCAACGATTTGGGCTTGGACGCCAGTCGACGGTCCCCCCGGGGCCTCCTGAACAAGATCAGCGAGGCCAAGAACGGTCTGATCGACTACGAGACCTTCCTCGACCGGACAGAAGGCCCGGTTGAGGTGGCGGAGGTCTACAGGCTCTACCAGCAGCGACTTCTCCAGATGTCGGCCATGGACTTCGATGATCTGCTCATGGTGACCGTGGAATTGTTCGGGGCGGTTCCCGAGGTGCTGGAGAGGTATCAGGGCATCTTCGGCCATGTGCTGGTTGACGAATACCAGGACACCAATCAAGCCCAGTATCTGCTGGTCCGGGATTTGGCTAAGCGCCACAGGAGCCTGTTCGTGGTAGGGGACAGCGATCAGTCCATCTATGCCTTCCGAGGGGCCGACTATCGGAACTTCGATCGTTTCGATGAGGACTTTCCCGAAGCCCGCCGGGTGATACTCAACCGCAATTACCGCTCGACCTCCACCATCCTCGACGCCGCCAACGAGGTCATCAGCGCCAATCAGCGAGCCGACCCCAAGGACCTGTGGTGTGATCAGCATGACGGGGAGCAGATCATCGTCCATCGGGGGTCGGGGGCCGTCCGTGAGGCTCGATTCGTATCCAACCGGGTTCGGCGATTGCTCACAGAGGGCTACAACCCGGGAGACATGGCGGTGTTCTACCGGACCAACGCCCAGTCACGGGCCTTCGAAGAGGCGCTGAGGCGGTCCAAGGCGCCGTATCAGGTGGTGGGCGCCGCGGCGTTCTACCAGCGGCGGGAGGTAAAAGATGTGGTGGCCTACCTGCAGGTGGTGGCCAACCCCGACGACGGGGTGGCGCTGCGGCGAATCATCAACACCCCCCGGAGAGGGATAGGGCGGACCTCGCTGGGCCACCTGGAGCGGTTCGTCTCAGCCGAGGAGGTGAGCCTCCGGGAGGGTTTGGAAAGGGCCGATGAGATCCCCGGGATCTCGACCCGGGCGCGTAGAGGGGTGCAGCAACTGGCGGAAGTGTTGGCCTCGATCAAAGCACACCTTGAGTCCTATGGGGTGGGGCGGGCCACGGAAAGCGCCATATTCGATACGGGACTGGCGGAGATGGCGACTGCCGAAGGGGGTATAGAGGCCGAGGGCCGCTCCGACAACCTGGCTGAACTCTCCCGGGTGGCGTACGAGTTTGACTCCACCCTGGAGGATGACCTGGCGTCTTTGGAGCAACTTGGTCGATTCCTGGAAGGGGCCTCGCTGGTGTCGGATCCCGACAATCTCGACGAAGGCGCCGGGGCGGTGGCGTTGATGACGGTTCACAGCGCCAAGGGACTCGAGTTCCCGGTGGTGTTCGTGGTGGGCATGCAGGATGGGCTGTTCCCCCACGAGCGCAGCCTCTCCGATCCTGACCAACTGGAAGAGGAGCGGCGGCTCTTCTACGTGGCGATCACCCGATCCATGGAGAGGCTCCACCTCAGCTGGGACGACACCAGGATGGTGGGAGGGTATCCCTATCCGCAGGTCCCCAGCCGGTTCTTGCGCGAGATCCCCGAGCAGCTGGTGGAGCATGTCGGGGGCCCGGAGCACCCCCGCTCCGCGAAAGGAACGGCGAGGGGATCTTCGGCGGGGCGCCATCATGCGCCGGCCGGCGGCGGGCGTTCCTTCCGGCGGATCGTCCGCCAGTCGGGGGTGGAGGTGGGAGACCGGGTTCGCCACGCCACCCTGGGGGTAGGAAGGGTGCTGACCATCTCCGGCCATGGCGCCCGCGCCTCGGCCAGTATCTTTTTTCCGGGTCTGAAAGCCAAGCGGGAACTAATGCTCTCCGCGGTGGAGAAGCTGGACGGATTCGGGCCGGGCGCGGCGTCCCGTTCCGGATAGGGACCGATGCGGTTCACGGGGCGTGGGACGGCGGAAACCCACTGTCGGCGATTAGCGCAGAGCCTGGCGCGGGAAGGGTGAGGGTCTTTCGAATAGAGCCTGCTCGGACGGCCACCGCCCGACCTGATGTGGGGAACCGTTCCGCTCAGGCGAGCTCGGTGTATTTGGCCTCGATGTGGCCCTGTAGTTCTCGGAACGAGTCGGCGAACTTCTCGACGCCCTCGGCCTCCAGGGTTTCTACCACGTCCTGGTAGTCGATCCCGACACCCTCCAGTTCGGACAGGAGGTTCCGGGACCGGGCGATCTCTTCGGGCCCGAAGATGGACGGGCGACTGGACCCATGGTCTGCGTAGGCTTCGATGGTGGTCAGCGGCAAAGTGTTGACGGTGTGGGGGGAGACCAGGGCGTCAACGTACAGGGTGTCGGGATAGGCCGGGTTCTTGGTGGAAGTGGAGGCCCACAGCGGCCGCTGTATGCGTGCGCCTTGTGCTACCAGCCCGTCCCAGCGGACGCCGGAGAAAACCGAGAGAAAGTCCCCGTAGGCGGCCCGGGCGTTGGCGATCGCCGCCTTCCCCCGGAGAGCCGACGCCTCGGGGCTGCCGTCTTCCTCCAATCGGCGGTCCACCTCGGTGTCGACCCTCGAAACGAAGAACGACGCCACCGACGCCACATCCCGGAGGGACCCTCCCACCGCGGAGAAGTCCTCCAAGCCACTGAGGTAGGCGTCCATCACCTCCCGGTATCGCTGAAGCGAGAAGATCAAGGTCACGTTCACCGAGATCCCCTCTCCGGTGAGCCTGCGAATGGCCGGGATGCCATCGGGTGTGGCGGGGACCTTCACCAACAGGTTGGGACGGCTCACCCGCTTCACCCACTCCCTTGCCTCCGCCACGGTTGCCGCGGTGTCCGCCGCCAGTTCAGGCGACACCTCCACCGAGACGAAACCATCCGCCCCTCCACTCTCTCTGTGGACGGCCCTCAGCACGTCACAGGCGTCTGTGATGTCGCGGGTGATGAGCTCCGCATACGTCTCATCGGGATCCAAACCCTCCCCGATCAGGCGAGCCATCTCGGCGTCGTAGTCGGCGCTCTTGGTGATGGCGCCTGCGAAAATGGAGGGATTGGAGGTGACCCCGGTGATGTATTGCCGGCTGACCCGGCGGGCGAGTTCCCCGCTGTCCAGCATGGACCTGGAGATCTGATCGGCCCAGATGCTCTGCCCGGCGAGGGTGAGTGCATGAAGAGGAGAAACCGCCACGAATCGGATGGTAACGGCTGTTTCTACCCTTGGGCAGATGAGAAAACGGGTGTTGATCGCCAAGGCGGGCCTGGACGGGCATGATCGGGGCGCCAAGGTGGTGTCCCGGGCGCTGCGGGACGGAGGACACGAGGTGATCTACACCGGGCTTCACCAGACTCCCGAACAGGTGGTGACCGCAGCCATCCAGGAGGACGTTGACGCCATAGGCCTGTCGGTGATGTCGGGGGCGTACATGTCCATTTTCCCTCCCATCCTGGAACTGCTGTCTTCGGCGGGAGCGGGACACATCGCAGTATTCGGCGGCGGGGTCATCCCCGCGGAGGATGTGGAACGTCTCAGGGTGATGGGGGTGTCCCGGGTATTCACTCCCGGCTCTTCCCTGGAAGAGATAGTGGAGTGGGTCGGCTCCGAGCTGTAGCGAGCCGGGGTCGGTCGGGGAAGGAGCCCCCCAGGTGAGGGGTACCATAAATGTGCTGTGAACATTCACGAGCACCAGGCCAAGGAGTTGCTGGCCTCCTACGGAGTGACGGTTCCGCCGGGCGCGGTGGCCTTTACTCCCGCGGAGGCAGGGGCGGCGGCCGCATCGATCATGGAGAAGGCCCGGGGTCACATGGTGATCATCAAGGCGCAGATCCACGCCGGAGGCCGGGGCAAGGGGCGCTTTCGCGAACATCCCGACGCCGGGCTGGCCGGCGTGAACGTCGTCGCCTCCGGACAGACCAGCCTCATGGGAGAGCGGATGGCGGAACTGGCCGAGAAGATGCTGGGTTCCACTCTGGTGACCGCGCAGACCGGACCTTCGGGGAAAGTGGTGAACCGTGTTCTGGTGGAGGCGGCGGTGGACATCGCCCAGGAGCTTTATCTGGCTATCCAGTTGGACCGGAGAATCGCCCGACCGGTTCTCCTGGCTTCTACCGAGGGGGGAGTGGAGATCGAACAGGTGGCGGCCGACTCACCCGAGAAGCTGCACACCGAGATCATCGATCCGGCGGTGGGGATCCGTCCCTTCCAGCTGCGGCGTCTCACCGGGCGTCTGGGCCTCACCGGCCCGGCGGCCTCCTCTTTCGTGGATCTGGTCCAAAGGCTGGTCACGGCCGCCGGAGACCTCGACACCGAACTCCTGGAGATCAACCCCCTGGTGATCGACGCCTCCGGGCAGGCGCTGGCGTTGGACGCCAAGTTGTCCTTCGAGGACAACGCTCTCTACCGCCACCCCGAGATCGCCGGGTTGAGGGACGAGAGCGAAGAGGAGCCTGCCGAGACCGCGGCCCGCAAGGCCGGGCTCAACTATGTGAAGCTGGACGGTCGGATCGGGTGCATGGTCAACGGGGCGGGTCTGGCCATGGCGACCATGGACACCGTGGAGCATTACGGGGGAAGCCCCGCCAACTTCCTCGACGTGGGAGGGGACGCCGACGAGGAGCGGGTGGCGACGGGATTTCGAATCATCACCGCCGACCCCAATGTGAGGGGGATATTCGTGAACATCTTCGGGGGGATCGTCCATTGCGACGTGATAGCAAAAGGGGTGCTGGCCGCCACCGAGCAGGTGGGTCTCTCGGTCCCGCTGGTAGTGCGGTTGGAGGGCACCAACGTCGAGTTGGGACGCAGGATCATCGCCGAGTCGGGGCTGGGAGTGATCTCGGCCACGAACATGGCGGAAGGCGCCCGCCGCATCGTGGAGCTGTGCCGATGAGCATCCTCTGCGGTGGGGACACCCGTCTGTTGATCCAGGGACTCGGACGGGCCGGGCGTTTCCATGCCGGACAGATCATCGCCTACGGCACGGAGGTGGTGGGTGGGGTCCATCCCCGCCGGGCGGGCGAGACAGAGCGGTTCTCCGGAGAGACCGACCACTCGGGAGTTCCGGGAAGGCAAGACTCCTTCTCCGTGGACCTGCCGATCTTCTCGGGTGTGGCCGAAGCGGTGGACGCCACCGACGCCAACGCCAGCCTGATTTTCGTTCCACCCGCAGCGGCGGCCGATTCAATCATGGAGGCCGCCGAGGCCGGGGTGGAGTTGATCGTGTGCATCACCGAGGGCATCCCCGTCAATGACATGGTGGAGGCCAGATGCTACCTCGAGTCGCGGCCGGTCCGTCTGATCGGGCCCAACTGCCCGGGGGTGATCACCCCGGGGGAGTGCAAGATCGGGATAATGCCCGGCTACATCCACGCTCAGGGGAAGGTGGGGGTGATCAGCCGTTCGGGCACGCTGACCTATGAGGCGGTTTATCAACTCACCAACCTGGGGCTGGGTCAGACCACCGCTCTGGGCATAGGGGGAGATCCGGTGAACGGCACCAGCTTTGTCGACGCTCTTGAACTGTTCGAATCCGACCCGGCCACCGAGGGCGTGCTGATGATCGGGGAGATAGGCGGCCCGGCCGAAGAGGAAGCCGCCGAATACGTCCGTTCCCATATGACCAAGCCGGTGGCGGGGTTCATTGCCGGACTGACCGCGCCGCCCGGAAAACGCATGGGGCATGCCGGGGCGATCATCTCGGGCGGTCAGGGGACTGCGCAGAGCAAGATAGAGGCCTTCCGCCGGGCCGGAATCGAGATAGCCGCCACCCCGTCCGAGATGGGCTCGGCGATGGCCGCCGCCCTCGGGAGGTAGCCGAGGCGGAGCCTCCCACCCGGCGCAGGGGTGGCTTCGGCATGCGGGTACCCTTTGAGGGCATGGAACCCGTATCCGGGCTGGTCCGGAACGGGGAGTGGCCACCGTGAGGTTGGTGATCGTGTCGGCGGGGAACGTTACCCGAAACGTCATCGGCCGGCTGGGAGACAGATGGGAGATCACCCTGATCGACCCGGCGGAGGACTCCCTGGAGATGGCCCGGCAGATTCGCCAGGTGGACACCGTCCGAGGAGACGGATCGAGTCGGCTGGTCTTGCGCCGGGCGGGGTTGGAGGGCGCCGAGGCGCTGATCGCCGCCAGCCGGGACGACGACATCAACATGGAGGCCTGTCGCTACGCCCGGGAACTGGGGGTGCCACGGATCATCTCGGTGGCCGGCCGCTACGAGCACCTCCCCTCCTACCGGGAACTGGGAGTTACGGTGGTGTCGGCCGACAACCTGGCGGCCCGACATGTCGAGATCAACCTGGACGGGCGTCGGACCCAGTCGGCGGCATTCGCCAATGGCCTGGCCGAGGCCATGGAATTCCGCATCTCCGACGACTCGCCCCTCCGCGGGGTATCCGTACGGTCCCTGGGGCTGCGATCATGGTTGGTGGCGACCGTGCTCCGGGACCAACGCCTGATCATCCCGCACGGAAACACGGTCCTGGAGGAGGGGGATCTGGTTACGGTGGTCGGCGCCACCGAGGACTATGCCGACATGGTGGAGACCTTCACCACCGGTCACGCCAACTTTCCTCTCGACTACGGACTCTCGGTGGCGGTGTCTCTCACCTCCGGGGCGACCGACGACGCGGTGTTCGCCGAGGCGGCCCACTTTGTGAAGTTCACCGCCGCCGACTCCATACTGGCCCTCCACCCTCCCCTGGAGCGGATGGAGCCCGAAGACGCCGAAGCCCTGCGCCGCCGCATGGACCAATGGCGGATCCGTCACGAGAACATCGAGATCTCTTTCATGCCCGCCTCGGCGCCGGGTTTCGAGGCGCCGTTCGAAGCCGCCGCCACCGAGTCGGTCGGGGTGGTGGTGTTTCCTCGCCCTCCAGGTCGGAGAAAGGTGGTCGGACTGATCGAGATGAGCCGCAAGAGAGGGGTTCCCCTGCTGATCGCCTCGGGGCGTTTCCCCTACTCGGGTCCGCTGGTGGTGATGACGGGAGAAGAGGATGAAGAGTGGCAGGGAACCAGGGAGGCCATCGACATGGCCGCCCACTCGGGGACGGCGCTCCAGACGGTTGGGGTGCTCCCTCCCCAGTTCCTGCCCGGAGAGAAGACTCTCCATGACATCCGGAGCCAGATCAGCCGGGTCAGGGAAGAAGCCTCCGTCCACGGCGTCGTCATCCGCCGGCGCATCCTACGGGGAAACCCGGTCAGGGTGGTCGACGAACTGTCCACGTCGTCGTTGGTGGTGATGGGGATCGGGGGCCATCCGTACACATACCTTCGTCCGGGGATCGTGGGCCTCATGGCCGCCACTGTGGACTCCTCGGTGATCCTGATTCCCTCCCGCAACTGAAGATGGTCGAGGCATCCGACGCCGTCACCCTGATCCTGGTGGGCGTAGCGGCTCTGTGCCTTCCGCCGGCGGCTAGGCGCATCCGCCTTCCCCCAGTGGTGTTGGAGA
Source organism: Acidimicrobiia bacterium (assembly GCA_009837815.1). GTDB lineage: Bacteria > Actinomycetota > Acidimicrobiia > Spongiisociales > ZC4RG35 > Bin76. Next base: position 25,106 of record VXSV01000139.1, on the reverse strand, counting down.
TCCTGTTCGGTGTGCTGGTAGGTCCTGTGTTGCACATCGCCTCATCCTCTTCTCTGCTTGAGTCACTGGCCCGCCTGGGCTTTTTGATGCTCATGCTGCTCACCGGTTTCGAGATCAACATCGGGTTCTTCCAACGCCAGGGATCGGGTCCCATCGTGGTGGGCCTGCTCGGTTTCGGCGCCACTCTCTCGGCTTCCTGGGTGGCCAGCCAAGTTCTGGACACCGACCCGTTCATGGTGATGGTGCTGGCCACGACGTCGGTGGGACTGGTGGTGCCGAGCCTCCGCTCCGCTGGGGTTGCCTCCCGGCCGATCGGCCAGGACATCCTGTTAGGCGCCCTCCTGGCCGACTTCTTGACCTTGCTGGGGGTTACGGTTATCGCGGTTCTGGCGGGAGGAGAGGCGGGGTGGCGTCTCCTGGGAATACCAGGGTTCTTCGTGATCGTGGCGGCTGTCCTGCTGGGCATCAGAAGAGCGGCATGGTGGCATCCGGACCGCTTCGGCGCGCTATTCGCCGCCGATGACACCGAGGAGATGGGCATCCGCGCCACCTTGGCCTTGTTGTTCGTATTCGTGGGTGTGGCCAGCCTATTGGGCATCGAGTCGGTGCTGGCGGCATTCCTGGCCGGGGGGATCATCGCCTTGGTGTTTCGCGAACGGGGTGCGCTGGACCGTAAGCTCTCGGGGTTTTCCTACGGGTTTTTGATACCCATTTTCTTCATCGACGTCGGAATCCGCTTCGATCTGACTGCGGTAACCGATGTGGATGCGCTGGTGTTCACCGGCAAACTGCTGATCGCCGCCTTCGCCGTCAAGACAGCCTCGGCGCTGGTGCTGGTGTTGCGCGGGCACGGCCTTCGGTCGATCGCCGCTGCGGCCGCGTTGCTGTCCGCCCGCCTGTCCCTGATCATCGTGGTGGCCGAAATCGGGAGACACCTGGGATTCATCTCCACTTCCCAGGAAGGGAGCATCATTCTTCTGGCGATCGTCACCACCACCGTGGCACCCACCCTCTTCCGCAGGCTGCTCCCGGCCTCCGCAGGAGGAGAACCGGAGGGGGCTTCGGCCGGAGGTTGAAGCCGCCTATCCGCCGGGCTGTCAGGCGACGGACGTCCGTGACCCAGAGGCCGGCGGCGGACGCCCCCGGCGTGAACTTCCAAGGCGATCGGGGGTGTGCCATCCTAGGATGGCGTCCATGGGATCACAGGCCCGAGGGGAAACCCCACAAGGAGGCATTCTGGCGGGGATGAGGGTGGTGGAACTCTCCGCGTTCGTCGCAGTGCCGCTGGCCGGGCTTACGCTCTCTTCCCTGGGCGCCGACGTGATCCGGGTCGACCCTCCCGGAGGCGGTTTGGATTACGGGCGCTGGCCGGTGACCTCCGAGGGCCGGAGTCTTTATTGGGCAGGCCTCAATGCGGGAAAGCGCTCCGTCAACCTCGACATGCGAAGCGAGCCTGCAAGATCGACTTTGGTGGATCTGATTACGGCGCCGGGGTCGGATGCGGGCATTTTCATCACCAACCTGTCTCCCCCCTGGCTCTCCTATGAACGTCTGGCCGAACGGCGGCCCGACATGATCATGGTGACGCTGCAGGGGAGTTCCGACGGATCGGTGGCGGTGGACTACACGGTGAACGCCGCTGTGGGTTATCCGGAGATAACCGGCCCCCCGGGCGCCGGTCCCGTCAACCACGTTCTGCCCGCCTGGGATGTGATCGCCGGCCACATGGTGGCGTCCGGGGTGCTGGCGGCCGAACGCCATCGCCTGCGCACCGGGGAGGGCCAAGTGGTGCACCTCTCCCTAACCGACGTGGCCCTCGCAACCGTCTCCACCCTGGGCCACATAGGCGAGGTGATGGTGAACGACCACGACCGGGGCTCCCACCAAAACTACGTTTTCGGCGCCTACGGGCGGGACTTCGCCACCTCTGACGGGAGGAGGCTGATGGTGGTGGTGATAACAGACAGACAATGGGATGATCTGGTGGAAGCCACCGGATCGAGGGAGCAGATGCGCCGAGTAGAGCGACGGATGGGTCTCGACCTGCGGAAAGAGGGAGATCGATTCGGGGCGCGGGACGAGATCTCGACCATCCTCGAACCCTGGTTCGCAGCGCGGACCCTGGCAGAGGCGGGTGAGACGCTGGGACGCCACCGGCTGTGTTGGGGACCCTACCAGTCTTTTCGCCAACTGGTCACAGACGACCCCCGATGTTCACTGGAGAACCCGCTCTTTGAGAACGTCGAGCACCCCGGCATCGGCAAGTATCTTTCCGCCTCTCACCCTCTTCGGTTCGGAGCGGGACGGGTCGGTCCCCGGCCGGCCCCGGCCATGGGTCAGCACACCGAAGAGGTGCTGTTGGAGGTGTTGGGCAAAGCCGGCGTCTCGGGAAGCCGAACTGTAGCCCCCCAACCTGACGGATTGTCTGCCCCTTTCTCTCCGGCAGGTGATATTCGAACTTTCCTATGACGCCGGCTCGCATCGGAACATATCATTCAAACGCCGGATGTCGCGCCCTTGCGGCAAGTGAACCTTCGCGACACATTGATTCTTTGCCCAGGTTGGCGCCGCCGACCCCGAAATGGCTCGAGACCAGGACCCTCCGGAGATGAGTGGCCTGGCGGTGAGGAGAGCTTTCTTGTCGGTGGCGGACAAGACCGGGATCGTCGAGTTCGCCCGCCAACTGGCGGAATTGGGCGCCGAGATCGTCGCATCGGGCGGCACCGCCCGCGCCATCCGGGCGGCAGGAACGGAGGTGACCCCCACCGAGGAAGTGACCGGCGCCCCGGAGATGCTGGGCGGCCGGGTCAAGACGCTTCACCCACAGATCCATGGGGGCATTCTCGCCGATCCCGACGATCCCACCCACCGCGAGGACCTGCGACGGTTCGGTATCGAGGGTTTCCAGTTGGTGGCCGTCAACCTCTATGGGTTCGCCGATGAACCGGGGATCGAGCAAATCGACATCGGCGGGGTGGCCCTGCTGCGGGCCGCCGCCAAAAACCATGAGCATGTGGCTGCGGTCTCCTCGCCGAATCAGTACGTCGGAGTCATCGAGGCGTTGCGATCCGGGGAATTGGACCGGGAGTGGCGTCGGCGTCTGGCGGCTGAAGCCTTCGCTCACACCGCCCGGTACGATGCCGCCATCGCCCGGTGGTTCTCCCCTTCGGAAGCTCTCTCGGATCGGTTGGTGATCACCCTGCGCCGCCGCCGGATGACCCGTTACGGAGAGAACCCGCATCAGCAGGGAGGGCTGTACGCCCCCGAGGGCGACGCCTACTGGGGATCGGAGGTCCGGCTCCTCCAGGGAAAGCCCATGTCCTACAACAACTACGCAGACGTCGAAGCGGCAGCGCGCCTGGCAGCGGACCTGGAAGGGGCCGGGTGTGTGATCGTGAAACACGCCAATCCCTGTGGGGTGGGCATCGGGCCGGACCCGGCGGAGGCGCTCATCCGGGCGTGGGAGGGCGACCCCCAATCGGCCTTCGGCGGGGTGGTTGCGTTCAACTCTCCCGTTGAGGCGGCGGTGGCGGAGGCCTTGAGCAAGGTATTTGTGGAGGTGGTCGCCGCCCCCCGCGTGGAGAAGGAGGCTGCCGCCATCTTCTCCCGTAGACCTTCGATGCGGGTTCTGGAAACCCCGCCCAGGCGGTCAACAGCGTGGGAGATGCGGTCGCTGGGCGCCGAATTCCTGGTTCAGACTCCCGACCGAGTCGTCCCGATCGGCTCCGATTGGCGGGTGGTCTCCCGGATCTCCCCCGACGCCGGGCAACTCTCCGACCTGAGACTTGCCTGGACGGTGGCCGCGCACGCCAAATCGAACGCCGTGGTGATATGCAAGGACGGCCGGTCGGTGGGCGTGGGGGCCGGCGATCAGAGCCGGGTGGGCGCCGCCCGGAGGGCGGTTTCGGTCGCCGGGGATCGCGCCAGGGGCGCCGTCGCCGCCTCCGACGGGTTTTTTCCGTTCGCCGACGGGCTGGATAACCTAGCATCCATGGGTGTGACTGCGGTTGTTTCTCCCGGGGGGTCGGTGCGCGACGCGGAAGTGATCGCCGCCTCCGACCAGCACCGGATGGCGTTGCTATTCACCGGCCGTCGGCACTTCCGCCACTGATGGCCGCCATGCTGTTGAAGGGGGTGCCTGCCGCTTCGGCGGTAATGAAGGAGGTGGTTGCCGGAGTCGCCGACCTGGCCCGGTCGGGCTATGTGCCCGGCTTGGCAACCGTGCTGGTGGGCGAGGATCCCGCTTCCCACACCTATGTTCGGGCCAAACGCCGCGACGCGGCTAAGGTCGGGATTCGCTCCATCCATCACCAACTGGAGGAGATACCTTCCCAGGAAGGGTTGGAGGACCTGGTGAATGGCCTGAGCGCCGATCCCGGCGTGGACGGCATTTTGGTGCAGCTGCCTCTGCCGGAAGGTCTGGACGAGGGGAGGGTGGTAGGCTGCATCGACCCCCGCAAGGATGTCGACGGGCTTCACAACGAGAACCTGGGACGCCTGGTGGCCGAGCTTCCGGGACCCCGACCCTGCACTCCGGCCGGAGTTATGCGGATTCTCTCACACTATGACCTTCCCGTCTCCGGGAAGAGGGCTGTGGTGGTGGGCCGGAGTTTTCTGGTGGGAAAGCCCTTGGCCTTGCTGCTGGCCACCAAGGGCGCCGACGCCACGGTCACCATCGCCCACTCCCGCACCGTCGACCTAGAGTCGCTCTGCCGGGAAGCCGACATCCTGGTGGCGGCGGTCGGGAGAGCCAAGATGGTGAAGAGATCCTGGGTCAAGCCGGGCGCGGTGGTGGTTGACGTGGGAATCAACCGCACCGACGAGGGACTGGTCGGTGATGTCGACTTCGCCGAGGTCTCGGAGGTGGCTTCCGCTATCACCCCGGTGCCCGGCGGCGTCGGCCTGATGACCCGGGCGATGCTGATGTCCAACACCCTGGCGGCCGCTCGCGGGAACATTTCCTGATTGGGCGGGGTTGGATAGAGGAGATATTCTCTGAGTCTTGTTCGAAAAGTGATTCGAAGACGAAGATGGTTACCTTTCAGGATTTGTTGAGAAAAGTCAAGGCCCGAATAAGGGAAGTGACCCCGGCCGAGGTCGAGCCCCGGCTGGGAGACGAAGGCGTGCTCTGGTTGGATGTGCGAGAACACGAGGAGTACGAGCAGGGGGCCATTCCCGGCGCCCACCTCATTCCCAGGGGTCTTTTGGAGTCTTCCATCTCCATGCAGGCGCCCGATCCCGCCACGGAGATAGTGGTGTACTGCGCGGGGGGCGCCCGGTCTGCTCTGGCCGCCCTTTCGCTGCAGGAGTTGGGTTATGAGAACGTGGTTTCGGTGGCCGGTGGGTTCGGCCAGTGGAAGGCGGAGGGTCGTCCCTGGTCCGAGCCGGTCACGCTTTCATCCGACCAGAAGGTGCGCTACAGCCGACACACCATGTTGCCCGAAGTGGGGGAGGAAGGCCAGGCCAAGCTTTTGAACTCGCGGGTGCTGTTGGTGGGTGCGGGCGGGCTGGGTTCGCCCGCCGCCCTCTACCTTGCCGCCGCCGGCGTGGGAGTGCTGGGTGTGGTCGACTTCGATGTGGTGGACGCCTCCAATCTCCAGCGACAGATCCTCCACAACATGGACCGGCTGGGGCATTCCAAGGTGGAATCGGCCCGCGAGACGCTCACCGCCCTCAATCCCGACGTCAAGGTGGAGCCCTACGGGGAGCGGCTCTCGGCCGGCAATGTTCTGGAGGTGATGTCCGGATACGACCTGGTTGTCGACGGGGGAGACAACTTCCCGACCCGCTACCTGGTGAATGACGCTTCTTTGCACCTCCGCATCCCGGTGGTCCACGGCGCTATCTTCCGCTTCGAGGGCCAGGCCAGCGTTTTCCACCCCTATCAAGGCCCCTGCTACCGGTGTCTCTTCCCACAGCCACCTCCTCCGGAGCTTGCCCCCTCTTGCGCGGAGGCGGGTGTGCTGGGCGTGCTGCCGGGGATCATCGGTTCCATCGAAGCCATGGAAGCCATCAAGATGCTTCTCGGGATAGGAGAGCCGCTGGTTGGAAAGCTGCTTACCTACGATGCCCTGACCGAGGACTTCCGGATTCTGAACCTGCGCCGCAATCCCGACTGCCTGGCGTGTGCCGACGAGAGCCGGCCGCCCGCCATAGTGGAATACGACCAGTACTGTATGCCCGCCGGGTCGGTTGCCAGGACCGTCTGACCGACTCGGCTTCTCCCCTGGCGGGGAATTCTCTCATGTGTGACGAACAATCATCTATCCGCGTTCCTGGACCAGTCCACCGGACGATGGTCGCGCACGCCCGGGACTGCTATCCCGAGGAGGCGTGCGGGTTGCTGGCGGGACACCCCGATGGTCGCCTGACCAAGGCCTATCCCCTCACCAACATCGCCCACTCGTCGGTCAACTACGTGATCGACCCGACCGAGCACTTCGGGGCGCTTCGGGATGCGGAATCGAAAGGCTGGGAGCTGGTCGGAGTTTTCCATTCACATACCCATTCGCCCGCATATCCGTCTCCCACCGACGTGGCTTTGGCCGTGGAACCGGACTGGCTTTACGTGCTGGTGGGCATGGAACGGATCGATGCCCTGTCCGTGCGAGGATTTCGCATCCGCGACAGCCGGATCACCGAGAAGACGTTGAGCTTCGACGCCCACTCCTAGGAGGACCTGACAATGATGCACACCATTCGCCTGCCCACGATTCTTCGGGTTCACGCCGGAGGGGACTCCTCGGTGACCGCCCGCGGGTCAACAGTGGGAGAGGCGTTCTCCGACCTCGGCAAGCGGTATCCGGCTCTGGCCTCCCAACTCCTCGAACCCGACGGCTCGGTGCCGGTGTTCGTCAATGTTTTCCTCAACGACGAGGACATACGCTATCTCGAGGGTTTGGACACTCCTATTTCGCAACCGTCGGAGATCACTGTGCTTCCGTCGGTCGCCGGTGGTTGACGCCCCCGGTGTCAACGTCCCTTGCTCCCACTCCCATAGTCAGATTGGAGGCGCTTTCTCCTCGCGGAGTGGACGTCTACGCCAAGCTGGAATGGTTCCTGCCCACCGGTTCCCTGAAGGACCGGGTGGCGGCGGCCATGATGGAGAAGGCCCGATCCGAGGGCCGGATTACGCCCGGCACGAAGCTCCTGGAGCCGTCGTCGGGGAACACGGGAATCGCCATGGCCAGGCTCGCCATGCTGTGGGGCGTCCCGCTCACAGTAGTGATGCCTGAAGGCTCCAGCGCCGAGCGGATCGAGACGTTGAAGACGTTCGGAACCCGGATACTGTTCTCGCCGCAGCCGGAGGGCGCAAACGGCGCGGTGCGCGTGGCCGAGGAGATGGCCGCCTCGGGTGACTACCTGATGTTGCACCAGTACGCCAATCCGGCCAATGTCGAGGCGCATTATTCGGGGACCGGTCGGGAGATCGTCACCCAACTGGACAGGGTGGATGTCCTGGTGGCCGGGTTGGGGACCGGCGGGACCCTGATGGGCGCCGGCGCGGCGGTGCGAGAGTCCTTCCCCCGAGCGCAGGTAGTGGCCGCCGAGCCCCCGGTGGGAGAACTGATCACAGGCCTCCGCTCCATGGAGGCGGGCTACATCCCCCCCATTTTCGATGCCGGTCGCTTGGACCGGCGCGTCCTGGTACGCCTTCGACCCACCATCGAACACACTCGCCTGCTCCTCACCGCGGAGGGACTGTTCGCCGGGCCTTCATGCGGGGCGGCGTTGGCGGTGGCGCTGCGGGTGGCGAGGGAGATGCGTTCGGGGACGGTGGTGACCATCTTCCCCGACGCAGGGTGGAAGTACCTCTCCACCGGCATCTACACCGGCCCCCTCGACCAGTCAGTGGAAAAGGCCTCTGACCAGATTCTCTGGTAGCGGGCCTGGCGCGTGTGCTGATTGATCCAATAGTTGACTGCAATCAGGGACGGCCATCTCGTTTTTCGGCAAGGAAGGGTTGTCACACCCCTTAGATACGCTTTGATGTGTCCCGTTTGCGGACCAGCGGAACAGAACGAGTGGATGTGGAACCTCAAAGCCTCAAGTCAATGGAAAACAGCTACCAGCAATACCGCAATGTGAGAGATGCCTTTGAGATCCGGCAGCCCGTTCTTCCCGGACCAGTCCTGCTGGTAGACGACATAGTCGACTCCAAATGGACCCTTACAGTTGTCGGTGGCAGGCTTCGTAGTGCCGGGGTCGGTTTGGTCTACCCCTTCGCCCTGGCCGACACGGCTGGAAGGAAGCTCTCATGAGAAATGAGGATTCCCTGGTAACGATCCTGCTAGTCAGCAGGATTCGAAGTAAGGGAATGCAGCCTTTGTCGGCTCCCGAGTACTGGAAGCTTCGGGAAGCTTGCCCACGACCTGGCGACCTGTTAGGCCGAACCGAGGAACAACTGGTCGGCGTTTACGGTTTGTGCAGAAGACTGGCGTCCAGGATCGTTGTCCTGCTGGAGCGGATCAGAGCCATGGCTTTCGAACTGGAGCAACTCGAACATTCGGGCATATGGACTGTGACACCCTTTGATGAGCACTATCCGGGGCACCTACAAAACAGGCTTCGATCCAAGGCGCCAGCCACGGTTCACGCGGCCGGGGCACTTGAATTGTTCGAACAGCCTGGAATCGGAGTGGTGGGTAGCCGCGATGTCTCTCCCGAGGGCGCGGAAATGGCGAAGAACATTGCCGCCAAGGCGGCCGACCTGGGTCTCTCCGTCGTCTCCGGCGGTGCGCGCGGGGTTGATCAATTGGCTATGAGAGCGGCGTTCCAGGCTGGCGGAAATGTCATCGGCGTTCTGGCTGATTCCCTCGTCCGCAAGCTCAGGAACCCTGATGTGCGCAGAGCGATCCATAAAGATCGAACACTCATGTGCACTCCCTATAGCCCGGAAACGCCTTTCAGGGTCTGGACTGCCATGGGTCGCAACAAACTCATCTACGCGCTGTCGAAGATCACCGTGGTAGTGGCCTGTGAGACCGATAGGGGAGGCACCTGGTCGGGCGCAACCGAAGCCCTCGAAGCGGGATTAGGGCGAGTCGGAGTATGGAGGGGACCGGGGGAAGGACCGGGCAACCAACTACTCGAAGAACGGGGAGCCCAGCCTATCCGATCCATCAATGAACTCGAAACGGTATGGGAAGGAAGGGGGCTGGATGTCGAGAAACAATCCGGAGGCGACTATCCCCGCCCGGAACAGGCTTCCCTCTTCGAGAAGTCGGTGGTCTCCGGCTTGTGAGTTGCCACGTTTTGCAGGACCAAACGACAGGCCCTTAGAGGGCGGCCAACAAGCCCCCAGCGGCGGCGGTTAGCAGGACTACCAGCCAGGGCGGCGCCTTCCAGAACGCCAGGAGGCCAAATCCGACCAGGGCCAGCGCTAGATCCGAAGGCTCGCGGATGGCGTTGGTCCACAACGGGTCGTAGAGGACCACCAGGAGGATCCCGATCACCGCCGCGTTGACTCCCCTCAGCGCCGCCTGGACCCCGGCGTGGGCGCGCAGGGCCGAAAAGAAGGGCAGGGTGGCCACCACCATCAGCAGGGACGGCAGGAACAGTGCCACCAAGGCCAGCGCCGCCCCGGGTATCCCGTTGGGCGCCGGGGTCATGACCGCTCCCAGGTACGAGGAAAATGTGAACACCGGCCCGGGTATAGCCTGGGCGGCCCCGTATCCGGCGATGAAGAGTTCGGGGTCCACCCAACCGGCGCCGACCACCTCCGGTTCCAGCAGAGGCAGAACCACCGGTCCGCCCCCGAAAACCAGCGCCCCGGCTCCGTAGAAGGCATCGGTCACCTCCACGAATTCGAGTTCGGTAACCCGGCCGGCCACGGGGAGAGCGGCTAGGAGGCCGAAGAAGACCACGGCGGCGATCACTCCCGACTTCCGACTCGGAGCGGGCAGCCGGCGTGGTCCGGAGTCGGCTGGATGATCCCGACAGAACCTCCATCCCATCAGACCTCCCAGGACGATCACCCCTACCGCAGCTGTCCTGGCGGAGGACTGGAAGGCGATCATGGCGACCGCAGCCCCTACCGCCATGGAACTGCGGAACCTATCGGGCGCCAGGTTGGACCACAGCTTCCACACGGCCAGGGCCACCACCGGCACAGCTACCACCACTAGACCGTGTACCCATCCCTGTGCCTGTTCTCCGATTCGGGAGGCGCCCAAACCCAGGGTGGTGAGAATGACGGCTGAAGGAAGGGTGAAACCCAACCAGGCCGCCAATCCTCCCCGCAGTCCTCCCCGCACGATTCCGATAGAAAAACCCAGTTGGGAGCTGGCAGCGCCGGGGAACGCCTGGGAAAGGGCGAGCAGGTCTGCAAAAGTTCCCTCATCCACCCACCTTCGTCTTTCGACGTACTCGGAGTGAAAGTATCCGAAGTGCGCCACCGGTCCTCCGAATGAGGTAAGGCCCAACCGCAAAGCAACCCGGAAGACCTCCCAGAATCTCCCCTTCCGGGGGCCGGGCAGGTCGAGCGCGTCGTTCACCCGACTCAAAATAACACGCCGAATAGAGGCCTCCGCTAAAGACGGCAGCTATTAGGTTTATATTTAGACTTAGCTATATAAACCGAACTAAGGAGCGGGCTGTGAAGGTGAACATGCATGAAGCCAAGTCGCAATTGTCCAAGTTGGGTCGGTTGGTCTGGGAGGGAGAGGAGGTTGTGATCTGTCGCCACGGAAAGCCTTACCTGCGTCTCACTCCATACCAACCGGCTTCCCGGGTTCCCGGTCTGTGGAAGGGCAAAGTGTGGATGGCTTCTGACTTCGATGAGACTCCTGCAGAAGTATGCGATGCGTTTGAAGGCGCCGACGATGTGTCAGGGACGTGAGGCGGCTGCTGCTGGACACTCATGTGGTGTTGTGGTGGTTGTCTGACGATCAAAGGCTCGATGAGGGGGCACGCCGACTAATCGCCAATCCCGCAAACCACGCAGCCGTCAGCGCGGCGAGCGTGTGGGAGATGGCCATCAAGAGTTCGATCGGAAAACTCTCGGCCCCCGACGGGGTGGAAAAAGCAATCCTGGCATGCGGGTTCGCTCCCCTGGCGATAACCATTGAGCATGCGGCCCGGGTTGGAGAGTTGCCGCTGCATCACAGGGATCCCTTTGATCGGATGCTGATAGCCCAGGCCCAGCTCGAAGGCCTCGAGTTGCTGACTGCCGATGGCCGCTTGGGGGAATACTCAGTGAGAGTGGTTGTCATATGACCCCCGTTCAATAGACCGCGGGGCCCTCAGAACTCACGGTTTACGACGAAGCTTGCCAGGTCCAGCAACTCCTCGGCGGGCTGCTGCTCGAGGTCGGCGGCTGTAAGGGCTTGGGCGGCGCGGTGCATGCAGTCCCGAGCGGCTTCGGCGGTGGCGGCCCGCCCACCGGCTTCCTCCACGAGGGTTGCCGCCCTGGCTATGTCTTCGTCGTCCAGGTGCTCCTGGGCGTAGAGGTCGGCCAGGGTCTCGCCTGCCCTGGTTCCCGAACTGAGGGCGACGGCAACCGGGAGGGACTTCTTGCGCTCCCGCAGATCGTTCCCGGCGGGCTTTCCGGTGACCGAAGGTTCACCCCAGATGCCCAGCAGGTCGTCGACGGCCTGGAAGCACAGTCCCAGCTCTTGGCCGAAACGACGGAGCGCCTCGACGGTCCGGGGCGGCGCGTCGGCCAGGATCGCCCCCACCGCGCTTGCATAGGCCAGCAGAGCCCCGGTCTTCGCAGACACCATTTCCCAGCATTCGGCCACCCCGACGGTGTCCCTCCGGTTGAATGACATGTCCATGTACTGGCCGGCGATCATCGCCATGGTGGCCTGCACCAGGTCTCTCGCCGCGCCGCTGCGGGCGGGTGTGGACTCCTCGAGCAGCAACTCGAAGGCCAGCCCCATCATGGCGTCGCCCACGATGATGGCGTCCCCTACCCCGAAGACCTTCCACACCGTCGCCCGGTGGCGCCGTTCGGCGTCGTTGTCGACTATGTCGTCATGGACCAGGGAAAAGTTGTGGACCAACTCGACGGCTACTGCGCCAGGGAGGGCGACTTCGGCCGGAGCTCCCGCCGCTTCGGCCGAAAGGAGGGCCAGGGTGGGACGAACGCCCTTGCCGTGGCGGCCTTCGGGGAGCGGCGCCCCGCGGCTGTCGACCCAGCCGAAGTGATAACGGGCCGCCAGTCCCAGCTCGGGCGAGAGGCGCCCGGTGGCTGCCTTCAAAGCCGGCTCGACCAGGGTACGGGCCCACTCCAGCACTTCGGAGGTGCGACGTTTCATCCCTGGACCGGCGCTGCCGACCGACGGGCTCCGGTGCGGTGCGGGACAGCGCCTGCGAACCGGGCGGCCAGACGTCCCGCCCGGGTCCCGCTGCGAACCGCCCCCTCCATGGTGGCCGGCCATCCTGTGTCGCACCAGGCGCCGGCCAGGTACACACCGGCTGTGGCGCACTCGGCCCCGGCGCGGAGACGGTGGGTTCCCGGCGCGCCGTTGAAGGTGGCGTTTGGTTCCCGGGTGACGATCGACTCGGTCAGGGTTGCTCGGGAAACGGCGGGAAGCAATCGGGCCAGTTCGCCGTTGAAGCGGGCAATCAGGTCCGCAGCACTCCACCCCAGGTAGCCGTCGGCCGCCGAGAGGGAAAGGGCAAGACACTGTCGGCCGTCGTCGAGGCCTGCCGCCTCGGTCCGGTCGAAGACATACTCGACGTCGCTTTCGACGGCGGCGAACATCGGCAGATCGGTGACCGGGCGATCGTACACGAGGTGCACGTTAATGATCGGCGAGACGCCGAGATCTCCCAGCCGGTCCTGGTAGGGAAGGCTCCCGGGCGGGAGAAGAGAACCCACCGCATCATGGGGCACAGCCACCACCACAGAGTCTGCTGTCACCACCGCCCCGTCGACCTGCACGGTGAGACCGCCGGAGGAGTTGGCCCGCACCCCGGTGACACCGGCCCGGGTCCTGACCACCGCACCGGCCGACTCCAGGGCCCGCCGGGCGGCGTCGCCATGCAGGGCCGCCAGGGGCGCCCTGGACCAACCGATGTCGGCCGAGGGGGCGTCGGTCAGCAGTCCGGTCACGAATACCTTGGCGGCGAGCTTGAGCGATGCTTGGGCGGCCGGGACATTTACCGTGGGCAGGACCACCAGGTCCCAGAAAGCCTCAACGGCGGCCGGGTCTTGGCCGTGATCGGAAAGCCAGTCGCCGAAGGAGACATCGTCCAGCGCCGGATCGTCGGGATCGAGGCGGCGGAGAGCCCTCCCTGCTCGAAGCACCCCCAACCGCCGGCGGAGGTTCAGGTGGGGATAGGTCAATAGCGCCGGAGCCAGGTGCAGCGGAGCGGGACCGGCGGTGCGCCGGATGGCGCCGCTCGGTCCGCCGGGCCGAAGCACAGGGAGGTCCAACCGGGGTTGCAGGAACACGCTGTCCGCGGCGCCGATGCGCTTTAGAAATGCCCGGTAGGCGGTGCAGCAACGCAGGAACACATGCTGGCCGTTGTCAAACCAGATCCCCCGCCGCCGAAACGACCAGGTGGCGCCCCCCAGACGAGGACGCCGTTCCAACAGTGTCACCCTGGCGCCCCGGTCGACGGCTTCCACTGCCGCAGACAGTCCGGCCAGTCCACCTCCCACCACCAGGACCCGGTTGGGGATGTCACTCACGGGCGAAGGCCGGAAACGCTGCGCAGCGCCACCAACGCCTTCTCCCGGCGCGGGAGGCTGACGCGTTCGGTGAGCGGACGGGTGGGCTGGGCGATGATCCGTTCCAGCAGGCGGCGGTAGATGCCGGCCATCGCCGCCGTGCATGCCCTGCTTCGGTGGTCCAGGTACCCAAGCAACACCAGGCCCCGTTCGAACCAGGAGACCGCCTGTTCCGCCACATGCTGTATCAAAGCTCCCACGCTTTCGGGCGGGGCCCACTGGCCGGGGACGACTCCAAAGCGGTCCCTCTCCTGCTCGGGAAGGTAGATGCGTCCCATCTGGTGGTCCTCGCGGAGATCACGCAGCATGTTGGTGAGCTGCAGAGCCACCCCTAAGTCGTCGGCAAGGAGCGGGGCTTCCACTCCCGGCTGAGGGCGCCGGTTCTCCTTGGTCCCGAACACACCCAGGGACAGGCGGCCGACTGAACCGGCCACCAGGCGGCAATAGCGGACGGTGTCGTTCATGGTCAGGTAGGTCTCGCCCCTGACGTCCTGCTCGCATCCCTCCACGATCTCGTGCAGCGCCGCCACCGGAATGGGGTATCGACCGGCGGCGTGGGCCACGGCAACCAGCACCGGGTCGGACGGATCCGAAACCCCTCCCGCCTCCAAGGCTCCGATCACCGAGTGAAGATGCTCCAGGGCGGCAAGCTTGCGGTCCCTCGAGCAGTCACCGTCGCCGACGTCGTCGATGCGCCTGGACATGGCATACAACGCCGCCATGGCATGGCGCTTGGGAGCGGGGAGCAGCCGGATGCCGTAGGCGAAGTTGCGAGCCTCGGCCCATGTGATCTCTTCGCAACGCCGGTAGGCCGACTCCGGGGTGATCATCGAAGAGGCCGCCGCCGGACCACCGAGCCCAGGTACAGCGGGATGTACCGGCGGATGAGCCGAAGGTCTCCGGCTTGGCGGTCGCCGCCCAGAACGTCGAAGCGCGCCGCCGAGATGGCGTCCAGTCCGGCCAGGCCTCCGGCCACGAATCCGGCCACGGCGAGGCGGGGGTATCCCTTCAGCGACGCCACCAGCCATTTTCCTTTTTCGACCATATCGCGGGTGCGTCCTACCTGGTGCGCCACCAGCCTGCGCAGTCTCTCCCCGGTCACCGGCGCCAGCAGGTCCTCGGAAGTGCATCCGAAGCGATCCATGTCGTCGGCGGGCATGTAGATTCGGCCTGCCCTGGCGTCCTCTCCCAGGTCCTGGAGGTGCTCCAAGACCTGAAGGCCGCTGCACACGGCGTCCGAGGCTGACAGGCGGTCATCGGTGGCCGATTCGAAGACGGCCAGAACCAGGTGTCCCACGGGGTTCGCCGAGAGTCGGCAGTATTCCATCAACTCGTCCCAGTTTGCATAGGTGTTCTTATGCTGATCCATCCGGTTGGCAGCCAGCAACTTCTCGAACGGGGTGCGGGACAGCCCGAATGCCTCGACCGTGGGGAGCAGCGCTTGGAAGACGGGATGGGAGGCGTTCCCGGCAAAGAGATCATCCAGTTGTCGCTCCAGCCAGTCCAAGGCGGCCAGGCGGTCCCCGGGATGCTCGTCTCCCAGATTGTCGGTTAGTCGGGCATACCCGTAAATGGCTTGCAGGTGTCGGCGGAGGTCGTCGGGCAGCGCTCTCAGCGCCACGGGGAAGTTCTCACCCACGGCTCGGGCCATGACATCCTCGAGGCCGGTGTGCTCTGTGAGGTTCTCAGATGGCGGAGGCGAGGTTTCCGGCCCAGGGATTCCTCCCTCTGGTCCCCGGTCAATTGCTCTCTTGATGGAACCACACCCCCGCCCAACGGGCGCCGCGGTCGGTGTTACGGACACGCTCTTACCAGGAAGAGCGCAAACCAACACTAGTGGGTTGCGAAGCCTCGATTAATGTTTCGGGCAGTGAAGATTTCGATAATCACCATCTTCCCCGAATACTTCCCCCAAGCCCTGGCGGTTGGCATCTTGGGGCGGGCCATGGAGGCGGGGTTGCTCAGAGTGGACCTGATCGATCTCCGAGACTACGCCGAGGGCGCCCACCGGACGGTGGACGACGCCCCCTTCGGGGGAGGCCCGGGCATGGTGATGATGCCCGAGCCCCTCGCCAAGGCGCTGGATGCCGTCGAGGGGGCACACAGGGTGCTGTTCACCCCGGCCGGCCGACGTCTCGATCAGGCCATGCTGGACCGGTGGTCGAACCTCGATCACCTGACCCTGGTGTGCGGTCGCTACGAGGGGGTGGACGAGCGGATCGCCGAGCACTTCATCGACGAGGAAGTCTCGGTGGGCGACTACGTGCTGGCAGGAGGCGAGGTGGCGGCCCTCCTGGTAACCGAGGGGATCGTCCGCTTGCTGCCTGAGGCGGTCGGGAATCCCTGCTCCGTTGTTTTCGAGTCGTTCCGCGAAGGCCTGCTGGAAGAACCGGTCTACACCCGGCCTTCGGTGTTCAGGGGCTGGCCGGCGCCCGAGGTGCTGCTCTCGGGTGACCACGGGCGCATCGCCGCCTGGAGAACCGCCCGGCGAATGGAGCGAACACGGGAACGGCGCCCCGATCTATTGGAGGGAATGAGCGAGGTTGAGGAGTGGTAAGCTAGGGGGGACGGCGGGCGCCGGTCATCCCTCTTTTACCAATGCCACAGGTCAGACTATGAACGACATTCGGTTGCTTGAACAAGGTTATCTCCGAGATGACCTACCCGATTTCCGACCAGGAGACGCCGTTCGCGTCCATGTTCGGGTGATGGAGGCCGGCCGGGAGCGCACACAGGCCTTCGAGGGGGTGGTCATTGGCCGGAGCGGGGGAGGCCTGCAGGAGACTTTCACCGTTCGCAAGATCAGTTTCGGAGTGGGGGTGGAGCGCATCTTCCCGGTCCACGCTCCGATTGTGAGTCGGATCGAAGTCCTCCGCAAGGGGCTGGTACGCCGGGCGAAGCTGAACTACCTGCGGGGCCGTTCGGGCCGGTCGGCTCGCATAAAAGAGAGACGCGACTGACCGAAAAACAGCCCGAAGGCGTCCTCCCGGTTCCCTTCACGGACCCCGAGGAGCAAGAAACGTCTGACTCCAACGGCCTGCAAGTGACCCCGGCTCTCCCCGGGTGGCGGTTCCGTTCGGTTGTGGTGGAGATGGCCGTGCTGCTACTGGGAGCGGTCATCCTGGCTGTCCTCATCAAGTCGTTTCTGATCCAGCCTTTCGAGATTCCCTCCCAGTCCATGCATCCCACGCTCCAGGTGGGAGACCGGGTCATGGTCTCAAAAGTGAGCTATCTATTCGGCGAACCGGCCAGGGGAGATGTTGTGGTCTTTTCGCCTCCGGGCCGTCCTGAACCGGACCGCAATGTCTTGGAAGTGGTCTGGCACGAGGTCCGGGAGGCCTTCGGTTGGTATGACATATCAGAGGCCGCCCTGATCAAGCGGGTGATCGCCACCGGAGGGGATCGAGTCGAGATTCGGCGAAATCAGGTTTGGGTGAACGGCCGGCTTCTGGAGGAGCGGTATTTGGGGTCTTCCACACAGGAGGAGACTTTCACGGTTGACGTGGAGGAGGATCACATCTTCGTGATGGGAGACCACCGCGCCAAATCCTCGGACAGCCGGGCCTTCGGGACAGTCCACCAGGGCATGGTGGTGGGCAAGGCCGTGTTTCGCATCTGGCCACTGGGCCGCCTGGGCGGGATCTAGAACTATCGGGCGCGGTTGGCAAAGCTCTGGCGAAGAGGTCAGAGAAACGGAACGAGGCCGGATGTCACACCCCGGCGGCATACCTGAGGAATGGATCCCCGAAGAGACCATCTCTCCCGTCGGGACGTCGGCCGGGCCGCCGAAGCGTTGGCTGCCCGTTTCCTGGAGAGCAGAGGCCATCTGGTATTGGCTCGCAATTTGAGAGTGGGCAGAGGGGAAATCGACATCCTGGCCGAGATCGACGGGGAGAGAGCGGTCGTCGAGGTCAGGAGCCGGCGGGGAGCCCCTGACGCGAGGTCTCCGGACCCGTTGGAGGCCTTTGACGCCGCCAAGGCGCGACAGGTGAGAAAGCTGGCGGGATCTCCGACTGTCCGGGCGAGTCGGGTCGATCTGATCACAGTCCGGTTCCATCGGGCCGGGGTCGACCTGCTCTGGTTGCCCTGCGCCGGTTAGGTGTCCTTCCTACAGAGGTGGGCTACCCCGCAAGGAAGGCCCAAAGCACCACCCCGATGGTCACCGCCAAGGCGGCGGCCACCATGACCAGGTCGGCGGTGGTCTTTCGCTGGGGGCGGAACGGATTGAATCCCATCTGGGGACCCAACCTAGCGCCACTCCTCACCCTTTGAAAATATGTGGCTCGAGACCGGCGGCCGGTGACACAACGTTCCGAGCCGGCGTCGGTCCTGTGAATCAAATTCATTTGTCGCGGTAAAACCCGGAGAAGGGGGATTGGGAAACCGGCGGAACCCACACATGCTGATGGGATGAGCACGAGGGTGTATTCGGCGGCGATGACAGGGGTGACGCCCCGGCCGGTCAGCGTTGAAGTCCATCTGGGCAAGACCAATTCCAAGTTCGGTCTGGTGGGGTTGCCCGACACTGCGGTGAGAGAGGCCCGTTACCGCGTCAGGGCGGCCATGGCCTCCTCCGGCTATGAGATGCCCCGGAGCGAGGTGACCGTGAACCTTGCGCCGGCCGACCTTCCCAAGGCCGGATCCGCCTTCGACCTTCCCATCGCCTTGGGGGTGCTGATCGCCGACGGGAAGGTGTCGAACCGCCACCCGGGAGTGGTGGCGGTGGGGGAGTTGGCGTTGGACGGGCGGGTCAGATCATCCCGCGGGGTCTTGGCGGCCACCCTGGTGGCGGTCCGCCAAGGCCTTCCCTGCATAGTTCCCCGGGAGATGGCGGAGGAGGCGGCCTTGGTCCCGGAGGTCGATCTCTATGCAGTGGACGGATTGGCCGAGGCGGTGAGCGCGGTGGAGGGCAGGAGCGCTCCCTCCCCCTCTCGTGCGCCCAAGGCGCCCACGCTGTCCGTCCCGGACATGGCCGACGTGCGGGGTCAGGAGTTTGCCCGGAGGGGTCTGGAGATCGCCGCAGCCGGTCGTCACCACTTCCTTATGTCCGGTCCTCCCGGAATGGGAAAGACAATGCTGGCCAAGCGGCTTCCCGGGATCCTTCCCCGCTTCACCGGGGAAGAGGAGATGGAGGTGGCCTGTGTCTGGGCGGCGGCAAACCGTCGGCGTCCGGCTTCGGTCCGGCCGTTCCGAGCTCCTCATCACACTGCTTCGGTGGCAGGACTCCTGGGCGGGGGCAGCGGAATCCCGACCCCGGGAGATCTTTCTCTGGCTCATCACGGAGTGCTTTTCCTGGACGAGTTGGGGGAATTCCCGGCCCAACTCATCGATGCGCTACGGCAGCCCTTGGAGGATGGATCAGTGACCATCACCCGCAGGGGCGTGTCGGTTACTTTTCCCTGCCGGGCGCTGGTGGTCGCCGCCACCAACCCCTGCCCGTGCGGTTGGTCGAACGACACCGTGCGACAGTGCCGATGTTCCCCTGCTTCGGTGGGACGCTACCGACGTCGCCTCTCGGGTCCCCTGCTGGACCGCTTTGACGTACGTGTGTTCCTGGGGCGGATGGAGACGGGGGAAATGACCGGAAATCCCGGCGAGCCGAGCGAGGCTGTGCGGAAGAGAGTCGAGGCGGCCCGCCAGATCCAAGCCCGCCGCGGCGGGCTCAACGGAGACCTGTCCTCGGCGGACCTCGACGCTCTCGGGTGGAGTGGCAAGGCCAGGCGGGTTCTGGCGGGAAACATCGACCAGGGCAATCTCACCGGCCGGGGCTACGACCGGGTACGGCGGGTAGCCAGGACTCTCGCCGATCTCGAAGGATCCGAGAGGGTGGAGAGCGTCCACGTGCTGGAGGCTCTTTCCTACCGGACCCGGGTTTGAGTCCGACGGCGCCCCCGGTTCCCTACTTCTTCCACCGGCTGCGGCTGGCCTATTCGGGACTGCATCCCGAACGGATCCACAACCTGGTGGAGTCCTCCGACCCGGTGGCGGCGGTGCGGATGATCGAGACCGGCAGGGTCAGGGTCTCACCGGCCGCGCGGGAGGCGGTCGGCGTTCCGGCCGAGAGGCGCATGGAGGAACTTGCTTCCTCGGGCGTCTCCGTGGCGCTGTTGGGCACGGAATCCTATCCTCCCTGGCTGGCGGCAATCCCCGACCCGCCCGATCTGCTGTTCGTGAGGGGAGTGCTCCCCACATCGCCGGGGGTGGCCGTGGTGGGAGCGAGAAGAGCCACCCGATATGGCGTCAACCTCGCCAAGACCATCGGAGCGGCGGTGGGACGACGCGGCGCGGTGGTGATCAGCGGATTGGCGAGGGGGATCGACGGGGCCGCACACCAGGGGGTGGTGGAGGTCGGAGGTCAGGGAGTGGCAGTTCTGGGATGTGGTCTCGACCGGTGGTATCCGGCCTCTCATCGGCGGCTGGGAGAAGCGCTCCTGGACAACGGTGGGGGAGTGGTGACCGAATACCCGCCGGGGACCGTTCCTGAGCCGTGGCGGTTTCCGGTGCGAAACAGGATCATCACCGGCATGTCACGGGTGGTGTTGGTGGTGGAGGCGGCGGCGGGAGGGGGCGCCCTGATCAGCGCCCGGCTGGGCCTTGAACAGGGTCGTGAGGTGCTGGCCGTCCCCGGAGACATCGACCGGGCGACTTCGCGTGGCTGCAACGAACTGATCCGAGATGGGGCCATGCCGGTGTTGGGGACCTCGGATGTATTGGACTTGCTGGAGCGCGAAGGCCTCATCAACCCATTGGAGGCCGGCCACCGGGGATCGGACCCGGGCGACGCAGGGGGAGATTTGGAGGAGGCCATCGGAGAGGCCGGCGTCACCTTGGAAGTCTTGGCCGAGCGGATGGGATGGCCGCTCACCCGACTGCTGGTGAGCGTCGGGGAACTGGAATCGGAAGGACGGGTCCGGCGGGAAAGCGGGGTCATTCGCCTCAAGAGTTGATCGCCGACGTGTCGGAGGAGGATGTGCAACATGTACCAGACGGGTAGGAGGAGAGGAACGACTTTGACGACGGTTCCCGCGCCAGAGGGGGGATTGAAGGGCCGGCTCGGCGGGCCTCACATAAAAACCTGCCGTTCACTTAGAGGGCTCGTAGCATTGAGCAGGTGGCTGGTACATCTGGCCTGCCCGAGTGGGCCAAAGAGGACGTGGAGGCGTATCTGGGCCGCCTTGCGGGCCAACGCCGACTCTCCGGTCACACGGTGAACGCCTACCGGGTAGACATCACCCAATTCCTTGTCCTCTGCGCCAAGGTCGGACGCGGTTCTCTAAAGGAGATAGACCGGAATGACTTCCGACGGTTCTTCGCCTACCTGAACACCCGCGGGTTTGCCCGCTCCTCGGTGGCCCGAAAAGGATCGTCCCTTCGGTCTTTCTTCGGGGACCTGCACGAACGGGGTTGTATTCCCTTCAACCCCGCCGGTGCGCTGCCGGTTCCGAAAGGAACCTCCCGCCTGCCGGTGGCCCTCCCGGCGAAGCAGTTGGCGGATGCCATCGAGGCTGTGGATGGTGCAGATCCGGTTGATTTGAGAGACCGAGCCATTCTGGAACTGGCTTATGCCTCGGGGCTCAGGGTCTCTGAACTGGCCTCGCTGACGGTCTCGCAGGTCGAGGGAAGAGACCTGATAGTGGTATCGGGGAAGGGAGGGAAAGACCGCGCCGCGCCGGTCGGGATTCCCGCTCAACGGGCCATTGGCCGCTGGCTGGAGGGGGGACGTCCCGCACTGGCCGGCCCGCACGCCGGAGGCGCCCTGTTCGTGGGCGTTAAAGGGGGGCGGCTGGACCCTCGCCAGTTCAGGCGTGTGGTGCGGTCCCGGCTGGGGAGTTTCCCTCATGCCCTCCGCCATTCATTCGCCACCCACCTCATAGAGGGAGGGGCCGATCTTCGCAGCGTCCAGGAACTGCTGGGGCATGCCGGCCTGGGCACCACCCAGATCTACACCAGCGTTAGCAACCGCCACCTCCGCTCCACCCATCGCCGTACGCATCCTCGAGCCTGACGCAGGGACCGCTGGGACACTCCAGCCATGAACCGATCTCCGCAGGCGAGTCGGTTTCCCTCTCCCTCGGCGGCGCGGTAAAATGCTCATCGCAACGTCACAGGCCCGTTTCGTCCACTGGTCGGGAGAGGCCTTCGCGGTCTTTCCTGTGGGGCGGGCGCCCAACTTGTTCGGCGCCGAACGGAGAAACCGGACAGCGGGCCGAGGAAAAACCAGAAAGGAGTGGTATATGACGGCTACCACCATGAAAGACCTCATCGATGCGGGTCTCCATTTCGGCCATGAGACCCGCCGTTGGAACCCCAAGATGGCCCCCTATCTTTGGGGTCAGTCCAACGGAATCCACATAATCGACCTCCGGCAGACTGTTCGTCTGCTGGACGATGCCATCGGCTTCGTTCGCCAGGCGGTGGCCGGAGGCGGGAAGATTCTCTTCATCGGCACGAAGAAGCAGGCCCGGAACAGCGTCGCCCAGCACGCCGAGTCGGCAGGCATGCCCTATGTGAATTTTCGGTGGCTGGGAGGCATGCTCACCAACTTCCAGACCATTCGACAGCGGATCTCCTACATGAAGGAACTGGAGTCGGAGGAGAACAGCGGAGAAATGCAGTCTCGTCCCAAAAAGGAGAGACTGCGTCTCAGGAGGGATCTGCAGAAACTCCGCCAAAGCCTGGGAGGAGTGCGGGATCTCCAAGAACTGCCGGCCGGGGTGTTCGTGATCGACGTCAACGCCGAGGAAACCGCGGTGCGGGAGGCGGTCCGGCTGGGGATTCCCATCGTTGCTCTGGTTGACTCGAATTGCAACCCCGAACCTATAACCTATGTGATACCCGGAAACGACGACGCCATCCGTTCCGCCGAGTTGCTGTGCTCCCTGGTGGCCGGCGCTTGCCAGGAGGGGAGAGAGATGGCGAAGAAAAAGACGAAGAAAAAAGAATCCTCCTCGGAGGACTCGGCGTCCCAATCCCCGGCAAGGAGCGGTGGGTAATGGCCGAAATCACAGCCAAGGACGTCCAACGCCTGCGGCGACGGGCCGGAGTGGGAATGATGGACGCCAAGAAGGCCCTCGTCGAGGCAGGAGGGGACATGGACAAAGCCCATGATCTTCTCCGGGAACGGGGCCTCGCCCAAGCCGCCAAGCGGGCCGACCGCGACGCCAACGAAGGGACGGTCGGAAGTTATCTTCACCATCAGTCCGGCCATCCGGTAATGGGTGTCTTGATCGAGTTGGCCTGCGAAACCGACTTCGTCGCCAAGAGCCCGGAATTCAATGAGGTCGCCAACGACATCGCCATGCATGTCTCATGGTCGGCGCCGCGCTGGATCGAGCGGGACGAGGTTCCTGAAGATGTCCTCTCGCACGAGCGGGACCTCATCGCCCGCAGCGCGCGGACAGAAGGCAAGCCTGACGCGATCATCCCCCGGATTGTGGACGGCCGCATGGAGAAGTTCTTTGTTGAGAACGTTCTCAACGACCAGGAGTTCGTCAACACCCAGAAGTACGAGGGAAAGGTGGGAGACATGGTGAAGACCCTGGCCGCACGGGTTGGCGAAAACGTCAAGATCCGCCGGGTTGCGCGGCTGGCGGTAGGTGAGCCGGAATCCTGATGGCATCCTCCCGCCGGGTTCTCCTCAAGCTGTCAGGGGAGGCGTTCTGCGAACAGGAAGGGGGGTTCGGGATCGATCCGGCCAGCGTTGCAGTCCTCGCCGAGGAGATAAGCAAGGCCCGGGCGCTCGGAACCGAGATCTCGGTGGTGGTGGGAGGGGGGAACTTCTTCCGGGGCAACGCCCTTGCCGCCCGAGGCCTCGATCCGGCCACGGCTGATTACATGGGGATGCTCGCCACGGTGATGAACGGCCTGGCGCTGCGTGACGCATTGGAAAAATGCGGCATGACCACCCGGGTCATGAGCGCCATCACCATGCGGCAGGTCAGTGAACCGTACATTCGCAACCGTGCGGTGCGCCACCTCGAAAAGGGACGGATCGTCATCTTCGTGGCCGGAACCGGCAACCCGTTTTTCACAACTGACACCACCGCTGCGCTGCGTGCAATCGAGATCGGAGCGGAAGTTGTGCTGAAAGGAAGCAAGGTGGACGGTGTGTACAGCGCCGATCCGCATCTCGACTCCTCCGCCCGGCTGTTGGAGTCGGCCTCCTACATGGATGTCATCTCACAGAACCTCAAGGTGATGGACATGACCGCCATTACCCTCTGCCGGGAACACGGCCTCCCTATCGTTGTCTTTGACATGTCCGGACCAGGAAATGTGCACCGGGCGTTGATCGGCGAACCGCTCGGCACCAGGGTGGGGTAGGAGGTTCTCATGATCGAAGAGGTCTTGGACGAAGCCAATCTCCTGATGGAGAGTTCCATCGAATTCGTTACCGGGCAGTTCGCGGTGGTTCGCACCGGTCGGGCCAATCCCCAGATCGTCCAGAATCTCCGAGTCAACTACTATGGCGCCTCCCTGCCCCTCCAGCAGCTTGCCAACTTCACGGTTCCTGATCCCCGGCTTCTGGTGATCCACCCTTACGACAAGAGCGCCATTCCCGAGATAGAAAAGGCGCTTCACAGCTCCGATCTGGGCATCAACCCCGCTAACGACGGGGCGGTTATCAGGCTGGCCTTTCCGCCCCTGACCGAGGAACGCCGCATGGAGTTGATTCGCATAGTTCGACGCCAGGCGGAAGACGGCAGGGTGTCCATACGGAACGTCCGCCGTGGAGCAAAGTCAGACCTGGACGCCCTCAAGGGGTTATGCTCGGATGACGACCTTCACCGCGCCGAAAGGCAACTGCAGGAGCTGACCGATCAGACGGTAAAGCAGGTGGATGAGCTGCTGAGGCGCAAGGAAGCCGAGCTGCTGGAGGTATAGCGGGCAAATGAAACCGCCTGACACCACCTGGGTCCCCGACTGGGAGCCTGACGAGGAACCGACCCCCATCAGGCCGGCGCCGCGGGCGGAGTCCGACGAACCCGATCCGGTCTTGACGGGGGAGAATATCTTCGGTAGCCGCACAACTCAGCATCAGGCCTTGGCCGAGGAGGTAATGGAGGCCGAAGGCAAGGAGCACCGCCAGCAGGCTCTGGCGGCGGCCATCCCTGGTGTTGAGTCGGGAATGCTGGGCTTCGAAGATGTGACCGGGCGGACCGGGATGGCCACCGAAGACGTCGAGGCTGCGGAGCAGGCCCAGTCATCGGACCTTGTCACAAGGGTGGTCAGCGCAATGGTGATGTTGGGACTGGTGATTGTCGCCCTCTACCTGGGCGAGGTATGGCTCACCGGTTTGATATTGGTGGTCATGGTGGCGGCCCTGGTGGAATTCTATATGGCCGTCCGGTCGGTGGGCTACCGGCCTATGGCCCTGTTGGGCCTGGCCGGGGCCCTGGGAGCGGGAGTCGGAGCCCACATGTCG
>VXSV01000007.1 GCA_009837815.1 Acidimicrobiia bacterium | reverse complement strand
CCCCAGCGGGCCCGGGCTGGGGGCGGGGGGGCTGAACAAAACGCTGCGGGTGGTGGGGGTGCGAAGTCTCCGACCCGGCGGGCTGGTGGTGTTCAGGGAGGCGACCGCGGTACTGGAACTGCGGAGCGACCGGGCTCCTCCCCATGTGGGCTGGAGGCTGTCATGGAAAGGAGACGTCTCGCCGTGGCCGGGCTCCTGATCCTGTGCGGCACTCCGCTCGGAAACCTGGGGGACGCTCCGCCCCGGCTTGCCGAGGCCCTCTCCAAGGCGGACTGCATCTACGCCGAGGACACCCGGCGGTCCGGTCGATTACTGGACGCCCTAGGTGTCCGGCCGCGGACGCTCCGGTCCTACTTCGCCGGTAATGAGTCGACCCGCACAGCGGAACTGGCCGGCAGGCTGGCGGCGGGGGACACCGTGGCGCTGCTCACCGACGCGGGGACGCCCGGCATCTCCGATCCCGGGTTGTCGGCGGTGAGGGCGGCTCTCCGGCAGGGATCCCAGGTCACGGTCATACCGGGCCCCAGCGCGGTGACCGCCGCCCTGGCCGTGTCCGGACTCCCCGCCAACCGGTTTTCCTTCGAGGGGTTCCTGCCCCGTTCGGGGGAGAGGCGCGCCCGGCGCATCCGGGCGGTGGCCTCCTCCGCGGAGACGGTGGTGCTCTTCTCCTCTCCTCACCGGTTGGTGGATGATCTCTCCGACCTGGCAGGGGCGGGGCTGGGCGACCGTTCGGTGTCAGTGGCCCGCGAACTCAGCAAGCTCCACGAGGAGATATGGCGGGGCTCGGTGTCGGAGGCGCTCGCAGGGTGGACCGCCCGTCCACCCCGGGGCGAGTTCACCCTGGTGTTGGCAGGCTGCGGACAGGTGGCCGAGAGCCTCCCGATGAGCGAGGCGACCGAGGCCGTGGGACGCCTGGTGGCCCAGGGGCTTTCCACCTCGGCGGCGGTGAGAGAGGTTTCCCGCCTGACGGGCGTGCCCCGGCGGGACCTCTATGAGTCGGCGCACGGTAACAGGGGGTGACCATGTCGGGAACCGCCGCCGGCGTCCGCTGGGTGGACACTCACTGCCATCTGCAGTTGGATCGGCGGCCTGCCACAGAGTTGTTGGAGCGCGCTTCGTCGGTGGAGTGGGTGGTGGCTCCCGGGGTGGATCTGGAGTCCTCTCGATCGGCTGTCCGGCTGGCGGCTGAGCATCCCGGCCGGGTGGTGGCCACCGTGGGTCTTCATCCGCATGAGGCGAGCCGATGGTCGTCGCAGGGTGAGGAAGTCGCGGAATTGGCGGGGAGAGCGGCAGCGGTGGGAGAGACCGGACTGGACTTCTACCGGAACCTTTCTGCCCGGACGCACCAGTTGGAAGCCTTTCGATCCCAGATCGAGCTGGCCGTGGGGCTCCGCAAACCCCTGGTGGTGCATTGCCGGGACGCCTTTTCCGAAGTCCACCGACTGCTGGAGGAAACCGGAGCAGGTCCGGCGGCGGTGATGCACTGCTGGACCGGCGGACCTCGCTGGACCAGGCGTTTCCTCGACCTGGGCGTGAGGTTCTCCTTTGCCGGTCCGGTCGCCTTTCCGACCGGCGACACGGTGAGGAGAGGTGCGGAGATCGTCCCCCCCTCCAGGGGGATGGTGGAGACCGACACGCCCTATCTCGCCCCGCCGCCTCACCGGGGAGAGCCCAACGAACCGGCCTGGGTCGCTCTGGTGGGCCAAGCCCTGGCCCGGGTATGGGGAATGGAGGCCGCCGAAGTCGCTCGCATCACCACAGCCACGGCGCAGCAGACCTTCGGGGTCCCAGAGGGGGGACCCGGTTGAGCAACTTCACCCCCTCCCGGATCTCCGACCTGCTGCGCCGCCACGGCGTGAGGCCGTCGCGGCGGTTGGGACAGCATTTTCTGGTGGACGCCAACCTGGTGGGAAAGATCGTGAAGACCGCCGGGATCGGCCCCGGGCGCCGGGTTCTGGAAGTGGGAGCGGGGGTTGGCAATCTCACCGCGGCACTGGCTGATACCGGCGCCCGGGTGGTCTGCTACGAGATCGATCGGCGTCTCGGCCCGGTCCTGGCGGAGACGCTGGCGGGCCATGCCGGAAGCGTTGAGACACGAATGGAGGACGCCCTGGCGGTGGATTGGAACACCGCCCTCGACGGCGAGGACTGGACGATGGTCTCCAACCTGCCCTACGGTGTGGGCACGTCGCTCCTCTTGGAGATGGTCCAGAACGTTTCTTCAATTGCCCGGTTCGTGGTGATGCTGCAGCGTGAAGTGGCCGCTCGGATTGTGGCGTCTCCTTCCGGCCGGGACTTTGGCCTCCCCTCGGTTATCGCAGGTCTTCACACCTCCGCCCGCCGGGCGTTCGACGTGCCTCCCCAAGTGTTCTTTCCCCGCCCGGAAGTGTTTTCTTCGGTTGTGGTGTTGGACCGGATCCGTCCGCATCCCGACACCGCCGTGGCAATCTCCCTGGCGGCCGGCGCCTTCCGAAAGCGTCGCAAGATGCTCCGTCGATCCCTGGAGTCGGTTCTGCCTTCCCCCGAACAGATCCTGGCCGCGGCGGACATCTGCCCCGAAGAGCGCCCCGAGTCGCTTCGGCCCGCCGACTTCCTGAGGCTGGCAGGGGTCGCAGGCGGTTGGGAGTCATCGGGATGAGCGTCTGGCTTGCGCCGGCCAAGGTGAACCTCACTCTGATGGTCGGGTCCAGATCGGCTTCCGGGCTTCACCCCGTCCGATCCCTCATCCAGACCATCGACTGGTGTGATCGGCTGACCGTGGTAGAGGGAGAAGAAGACCGACTGGAGATCGAAGGCGCCGACCTTCCCGACCGGGGCGACAACCTGGTGTGGAAGGCGGTCTCCGCCTTGGAGAAGGAGGCTGGGGTGAAGCGTCCCCCACTCCGGATCACCCTCAAAAAACGCCTTCCGGTCGGGGCGGGACTGGGTGGAGGGAGCGCCGACGCGGCCGCGGCGCTCATCGCTTTGGGGGATTTGCTCGGCGTTTCCTCCGAGAAGCTGCGGATCGCGGCGGCTTCGATCGGATCGGATGTTCCGGCCGCTCTGCTGGGAGGAACCGTGTGGGCGGAAGGGTTTGGCGAAAGAGTCGCACGACTGCCCGGACTGTCCGGGTTTGCGGTGGCGGTGGTTGTGCCCCCATTCCCGCTACTGACATCCGATGTTTACAGGATGTGGGATGATCTGTCCGAACCGCGGGGGCGGGAGTTTCCCTCTCGGTACCTGCCTCCCGCCCTGCGCCGTTCGACGCCGATCCGCAATGACTTGACTCCGGCTGCTCTGCGGCTTCGCCCGGACCTCGGAGACCTGGTCGAGGCTGTGGCCGGGCAGTGGGAAAGGCCGGTGGCCATGTCAGGCAGCGGCTCCTCGCTCTTTTCCTTCTTTGTGGACGCAGAGGAAGCGGCCGGGGCCGCACGGGAAGCAGAGGGGCTGGCGTCGGCGGCGGTGGGAGCGGAATTGTTTTCCCACGGCCCGGTGCCCATCGAGGCGGTAACCTAGTAGGCGATGTGCCCTTCTTTCCCCTTGGGGGGTGGTGTAACCGGCAGCACAGCGGGTTTTGGTCCCGCCGGTATGGGTTCAAGTCCTATCCCCCCAGCCAGGGCCGCATCGCCCCGCTCCGGCCCGACGTGGAGTTACCCATGAGCCACGTGGTGATAATCATGGCGGCAGGCGACGGTGTCCGGATGAGATCGGAAACGCCCAAGGTGCTGCACCCCTTGGCGGGTCGGCCCATTCTGTCCTGGATAGTGGAGGCGGCCGCGGCTTCTGGTCCCGAAAGGATGATGGTGGTGGTGGGATCGGGGGCCCGGCGGGTGAGGTCGATCCTTCCCCGCCGGGTGGAGACTTGCGTGCAGCCCGAGCGGCGGGGTACGGGACACGCGGTGTCCGTGGCGATGGATGCGCTGGGAGAACTTCCCGAGCGCTGTGCGGTGGTGGTGCTTCCGGGTGATGTGCCGCTCCTCTCGGCCGAGGCGATCACCGGAGCGGTGGAGGCTCACCGGTCCGGTACTGCGGCGGCCACCATGCTGACCGCCATGGCGGATGATCCCACCGGGTATGGGAGAGTGCTGCGGGACGCCGAGGGACAGCTTCGGGGTGTGGTGGAGCATGTCGACGCCACGGAGGCTGAGCGGGAGATAGATGAGATCAACACCAGCATCTACGTCTTTTCGGCCGGTCCCTTGCGCGATGGGCTGGGACGGATCGGGATCGGCAACCGCCAGGGCGAGCATTACCTGCCGGATGTGATCGGGGTGATGGTGGGCGACGGCCGGGATGTGGAGGGCCGGCTGATTCCTTTCGGAGACTCCCTGGGTGTGAACGACCAGGCGCAGCTGGCGGAGGCCTCCGCTCGCATGCGGCGGCGCATTCTCAACCGCCACATGTTGGCCGGGGTGAAGATGGATGACCCCGACCGGATCTACGTGGAGGCAACCGTACGGCTGGCGCCGGGGGTGAGACTGTATCCGGGCGTGCACCTGGAGGGCGAGGTGGAGGTGGAGGAGGGGGCGACCCTGGGACCCGACGTCCACATCCGCGACAGCCGGATCGGGGCCGGTGCTCGGGTGTGGTATTCCGTTGTTCGGGAGGCCGATATAGGCCCGGGCGTCGAAGTCGGCCCCTACGCCTCGATCCGACCGGGCACCCGGATCGAAGCGGGCGCCAAGGCCGGTACTTTCGTGGAGATGAAGAACACCCGGCTGGGGAAGGGCGCCAAGGCGCCTCATCTCTCCTATCTGGGCGACGCCGACGTGGGGGAGGGAGCCAACGTCGGAGCGGGGACGATCACCGCCAACTACGACGGATACCAAAAGCACCGGACCGCCATCGGGCCGGGGGCGCAGATCGGTTCCAACACTGTTCTGGTGGCGCCGGTTGAGGTCGGCGAACAAGGGTGGACCGGGGCCGGGTCGACAATCACTCGACCGGTGGAGTCGGGCGCCTTGGCCGTGGAGCGTTCACAGCAGAGAAACATCCGGGGTTATGCGGGTCGCCGGGCAGCCCGCTACCGTGAGAGTGACGGAAAGGACCGTTCACCGTCGGCGACTCCCGAGCCGACCGGCGACAGCTAAATGGAGACCACCGGATGGACATAGCCGACCGCAAGGAGATGCGGATTTTTTCCGGCAGTCACAATCTTGAACTCGCCGAGGAGGTGGCCGAACTTCTCGGTGTGTCGCTGGGACGGTTGAACAAGTCCACGTTCTCCAGCGGGGAACTCTACGCCAGGGTCGGGGAGAGCGTGCGGGGCTTCGACTGCTTCGTTTTCCAGAGCCACTCGTTCCCGATAAACGATGCGGTGATGGAGCAGTTGATAATCATCGACGCTCTCCGCCGCGCCTCGGCTCGGCGTATTACCGCGGTGATGCCCTACTACGGATACTGCCGCCAGGACAAGAAGGTGCTTCCCCGGGAGCCGATCACCGCCCGGTTGATGGGTGATCTGTACATAGCGGCGGGCGCCGACCGCCTGGTCTCGGTCGATCTCCACACCGGCCAGTTGCAGGGGTTCATAACAAAGCCTTTCGATCACCTCACCGCCATCCCGATCATCAGCGAGTATCTGTCCACGGTGACCAGCGGGGACGTGACCATCGTCTCCCCCGACGCGGGAGGCGGCAAGCGGGCCGAGAAGTATGCCAGGCAGTTGGATGCCGACGTGGCGTTGGTCTACAAGCGACGGGACGACCATGTGCACAATTTCTCAGAGGCGCTGGCGGTGACGGGCGACGTGGAAGGTCGGCATGCAGTGATAGTGGATGACATCATCGACACCGCCGGCACCGTCTGCAACGCAGCCGAACTAATCCGGGATATGGGAGCCGCCTCGGTGCGGATCGCCGCCACCCACGCGGTTCTGTCGGATCAGGCGGTCAAGCGGCTGAGCGAGAGCGAGGTCGATGAGATCGTGGTCACCAACACCCTCCCGGTTCCGGCCGCCGAAGAGATCGACAATCTGAAGGTCCTCTCCATCGCCTCCATCGTGGCGATGTCGGTGCATGCCATCTTCACCGAGGGGTCGGTGAGCCAGATATTCTTGGGCGAGAACGCCTGAACCGCGTTTGGATACTCACCTCTTAGAGGTTCGTACCGGCCGGCGGCCGTCCGTTGAGGACCTGACGCCGGAGGTAATGGCGTTTTGCAGGTCGCGGGGAGACGGCTTGCTTTCGGTCTTCGCCCCGCACTCGACCTGTGGGGTTGCTCTGATCGAGAGAGGGGCGGGGAGCGTTCAGGATCTTCTGGCGGCTCTGGAGAGCATCCTGCCCCGCGGCTTTGGCTGGCGCCACCGCCACGGATCGCCCGGTCACGGGGCGGACCATGTCATGCCGGTCATCGTCTCTCCCAGCCTGGTCTTGCCGGTGTTGGACGGACAGCCGGCGCTGGGTGTCTGGCAGTCGGTGGTGCTGGTCGATCCCAACCGGGACAATTCGGTCAGGAAGGTGCGCCTCAGCTTCATCCCGGCCTGAGCTTCGGGAGGCGAGCAGGCCACCCCCACAAAGCCGCGGTGGTGAGTGGCGCAGTGAGGAACCGGTGTCGAAGGTTCCTGGCTACGCCGCTTCAGGCGCCATAACACGGATTAGATGTACTCAAGTGGATGGTGTTTGTGTTGCCGCAATAGCGTTATACGGGGTGATTGTCACACGCCTCGGGCATGCTGTTATAGATGAAGAAAGTGCGTTCCGGGTCGCGAACTTTTCATACATATCAGGGTTGACATCCGCCGGGTCGGACTACAGACTGATTGATAGCTGATGAAACCAAGCCGCCCGGACGCGGAGCTCATCCGGGAGTGACAGGCGAGAGGCCTTGGCGGAGTACAACCCCCCACACAATGGGGCCGGGTTTGCGCGACTTCACAGCCGGTGGTGGCGGCGGGGGAGGGCCCAACGGGTGAGTTGGAAACCGGGCTTTTTCGCGACTTAGGTGTACGTCTTGGCGCTTATGTGGGAAGCCGGTGAGTTGGGGGAGGCTCCACTGGTGGTTGGTTTTCTTGCAACATGGGGACGCCAACTCGCCGGCTTGGGCCGGCCTTGGTGACTTGCGCCGGTTGTCGGACTGTTAATATCGGGCGGGCGCCTCAGCGGGAGAACCTCCACAATGAAGATCAAGGTCGGAATCGCCCACACCAACCGGGTGATAGAGATCGACAGCCAGGACGCCGAGGGAATACGTTCCCGGATCGAAGAGGCCTTTGCGGGTTCTCAGCCGATGGTGTGGCTTCAGGACAGCGACGGGACGCGGATCGGCATCCCGCGGGATAAGTTGGCCTTCGTCGAGTTCGAAAGCGACGAAGAGCCCTCAGGCGTGGGTTTCGCTGCGGGTAGCTAGGAGGCGAGGTAGCGGCGGCGACGCCTGGCAAGCCAGCGCTTGCGGTGTCTCCGGCGGTCCTCTTCCGACAAGCCCCCCCAAACCCCTGACTCCTGGTTGGTGTTCAGGGCGTAATCCAGGCACTCTTCCTGCACCGAGCACTCGTTGCAGATTGCGGTTGCCATGGCGATCTGTTCCACCGCCGGCCCGGTGCTGCCGATCGGGAAGAACAGATTGGGGTCGGAGTCAAGGCAGGCGGCCAAGTCTCTCCAGTCGGTGGTGATAGTGATCAAAGAAGTCATCTCCTGAATATAAGATTGTGAACACTTTCACAAGGCTCTGCCCTGGTAAAGCCACACAAGAAATCGGTTCCAAAAACGAAGACTAGAAACCCCGGGCGGGTTTGTCAAGCATAATCAGGATTTTTTCTTGCGACGGACGAGGATTCTCGGGCTAGCCTTTGGGGAAATCGCCTACTTGCCCTCGTAGCTCAGGGGACAGAGCACCGGTCTCCGGAACCGGGTGCGCAGGTTCGAGTCCTGCCGAGGGCGCCCACGCCGGGCGATCCGAATCCCGCGGGAAGGCGAATCCTGACCTGAACCAAAAAGGCGCTCCCCCCGGTAGGGGAAGCGCCCTTGAGGTTTCGGAGTGATCTAGATGTCGTAGTAGAGCTCGTACTCCACCGGAGTGGGGTGCCGTCTCACCAGGCTCGCCTCGTTTTCCCGCTTGTAGGAAATCCACGTGTCGATGAGGTCCTGGTCGAACACTCCTCCCTCGGTGAGGAAATCGTGGTCGGCCTCCAGGGCGTCCAGGGCCTCGTCCAGAGTGCTGGGAACGGTGTCGATGGCGGCCGCCTCTTCACCGCTCAACTCATAGAGGTCCACATCCATCGGCTCTCCCGGATCGATCTTGTTTCGAACCCCGTCCAGCCCCGCCATGAGCATGGCTGCAAAGGCGTAGTAGGGGTTGCACGAAGGATCGGGGCAGCGGAACTCGAGCCGCTTGGCGGCAGGCGCCTGCGAATAAGTGGGGATGCGGATCGCCGCAGAGCGGTTGCGCTGGCTGTAGACCAGGTTGACCGGCGCCTCGAACCCGGGGACCAGTCTCCGGTAGGAGTTGGTTCCGGGGGCCGCGAAGGCCAGGATTGCGGGCGCATGGGCGATCAGGCCGCCCGCGTACCAGCGGGCCATGTCCGAGAGGTTGGCGTAGGTCCCCTCCTCATAGAAGAGGGGCTTTCCGTCCTTCCACAGGCTCTGGTGGGTGTGCATGCCCGAGCCGTTGTCGGCAAAGATCGGCTTCGGCATGAAAGTCACGGTCTTTCCCGCCCGAAGAGCCACGTTCTTGCAGATGTACTTGTACATCATGAGACGATCGGCTTGCAGTAGCAGCGGCGCGTAGACGATGTCGATCTCGGCCTGCCCGGCGGTGCCAACCTCATGGTGGTGGATCTCAACCGGGATGCCGACGTTCATCATCTCGGCCACCATGTCCGAACGGATGTCCTGTTGGGTGTCGTTTGGAGAGAGCGGGTAATACCCTTCCTTGAGGCGCATCTGGTGGCCGAGGTTGTCGCCCTCCTGCAACGAGTTCCAGGCGGCCTCTGCCGAGTCCACCTCGTAGAAGGACAGGTTGGACTGATGGCCCACCTGGGAGTACCGGGCAGAATCGAAGATGAAGAACTCCGCCTCCGGTCCCCAATAGGAGATGTCGGCTATGCCGGTGGAGAGCAGGTACTCTTCTGCGTTCCGGGCCACCCGCCTCGGGTCCTTGTGGTACCAGTCGCCGCTGATCGGATCCTTGATGAAACAGTGGATGGCCAGCGTGGGGCGAGCATAGAAGGGATCGGCATAGGCGGTGGTCGGATCGGGGATGAGGAGCATGTCCGATTCTTCGATGGACTGAAATCCCCTGATCGAAGATCCATCGAATCCGAATCCCTCCTCGAAGGCCTCCTCGGTGAGGTGCTCGGATGGCATCGTGAAGTGGTGCATCTTTCCCGGTAGGTCCGGGAAACGAAAATCCACGAATTCGTACTGTTGTGCGAGGGCCGAAACCTCGGCTGGAGTTGTCATCTGGCCAATCCTAGGGTTGCTTACGGGAGCGTAGAATAGCGGAGGTCAGGGTTAGGCGACAAAGAGAGATGCACTGTGCCGGAGTCTCCCCGGTTTCCGATGACCGCCGTTTCCGATCTGCCCGATGACCTTCGCAAGCGGGCGGAATTCGTCCGCTCCAAGCTGGGCTTCACCCCCAATGTGATGACGGCGTTGGGCGGCCGGCCCGATGAGGCCAGGGCGTTCTTCGCCTACCACGACGCCCTCATGGACAAGGACGATGGCTTGTCCAAGGTTGAGCGGGAGATGATCGTGGTCGCCACCAGCGCAGCCAATCAGTGTCCCTACTGCGTCGTGGCCCACGGGGCGATCCTGCGCATCCGGTCGGGTGATCCGCTCCTTTCCGACCAGATCGCCGCCAACTGGAGGACCGCACCTGTCTCGGAGCGTCAACTCGCAATGCTTCGGTTCGCGGTGAAACTGGCCCGCACTCCCGAAGAGATAGAGGAGGCCGATTACCAGCCTCTCTACCGGGAGGGGTTCACCGATGACGAGATCTGGGAGATCGGGGCGATCACCGCTTTCTTCGCCATGTCCAACCGGCTGGCGCACCTGGGCCACATGGCCGCCAACCCCGAGTTCCACATGCTGGGCCGATTGCCGCGCAGACGCTGACCGCCGGGGCCACCGGCCGCCCTTTGCTAAAATTTCCGCGGGTGTTTCCTGCAAGTCCCTCCTTCTATCAGCGGCTGGCGAACTTTGAGTATCGGAGGTCTGCGAACTTCGAGCTCTACCGTCGGGTGGCCATCTCTATAACTACCGTCTGGCTGGGGGTCTCGGCGGTGGGGCTGGGGGGATTGCTCTATTTCAGGGACGATCTGGAGTGGAGCCTTTTTCTGCTCTTCCTGCCGGCCGGCGCGGGGGTGTTCATCACCTCCCTGATCGGCCTCGGATGGCTCATCATGCTGCCCTGGGCCCGGAGAGAGCCCACTGTGGGGTTGGTAATGGCCCGCTTCGACAAGGTCGAGGGCGCTCCGGTGTCCGAGCAGTTGGGACAGGGAGCCCGCGAGACCCTGGAGGAGTTGGGGATTCTGGCGGAGAATATCCTTGAACTGGAGGTGGCCGGAGCGTGGGAACTCCCGTGGGGCGCCGGCCGACTGATCCAGGCAGGCTGCCAGGCGGTCGTGGCTACCGGTGTGGTTGTCAGGGGAGAGACCCATCATTTCAATTCGGTGGTGGACGGAGCAGTCCAGGGTCTTATCCAACTGCAGGTGCAGACGGGGGTGCCGGTGGGCAACGCGGTGCTGGCGGTCTCCGATTGGGAACAGGCCGTGGCCCGCAGTCGGCCCGGCGCCAATGCCGGCGCCCAGGCCGCGCGGGCGGTTGTGAACGCCCTCAGATCTGAGATAACTCGAATCTGAGTTGCCGGCTTGGGGGGCCGGCCGGGTAGGGTTATAATCCCGTCGTAGTTGCATAGACGAAGAGGAAGCCGATTTGCTTCCCACCCGGCCACTCCTCGGGTGCGCCGCGGTTCTTCGGGAGCGGATTAGTTCTTTTTCTTTGTCGCCGTCTTGAGGAAACAGGAGGACAACCATCGCAGAACTTCGAGTGAATGACACAATCAGGGCCGCCGAAGTGCGTTTGGTGGCGCCGGACGGAGCGCAGATCGGCGTCAAGAAACTCGAGGAGGCGATGTGGCTGGCAGAGCAGCTTGACCTGGACCTGGTGGAGGTAGCGCCGATGGCCGATCCCCCCGTCTGTCGGCTCATGGACTACGGACGATTCAAATACGAGCGTTCCATCAAGGAGAGAGCCGCTCGCAAGAGCCAGTCACGGACGGTCATCAAGGAGTTGCGGCTTCGGCCCCGAATTGAAAACCACGACTTCGACATGCAGACCCGCAAAGTCATTTCGTTTCTCTCCGGTGGAGACAAGGTGAAGTTGACCGTTCGTTTTCGTGGTCGGGAGAGGGAAAGACCCGAGTACGGCAAGAAGCTTCTCACCAGGCTGGCCGATGCCGTCAGCCAGGAAGGAGTAATGGAACAGGCGCCCAAGATGGAGGGCCGCAATATGACCATGATGCTGGCGCCGGCCAATCACGGCTCGGGCGGACAGAAACAGAAGAGATAGACACCTTCTGTGTAAGGATTCCGATCCAGGAGGACCCATGCCGAAGCAGAAGAGCCATCGCGGCCTCACCAAAAGAATAAAAACTACCGGTTCCGGGAAGCTGATGCGACGCAAGGCCGGCAGGGGCCATTACCGACTGGCCAAGGGCAAGAACCGGTTCCGCCGACTTGACGGTACCGATAGCTTGTCGCCGGGCGACGACCGGACCGTTCGTCGCATGATCAAAACCTAGGGAGAGCGGATCATGGTTAGAGCAAGAAACGCCCCTTCCGCCCGCCGCGCCCGCCGCAAGGTGATGGCCCGGGCCAAGGGCTACCGGGGCGCCAAGAGCCGCACGTTCCGAGCCGCCAACGAGCAGGTTATGCACGCCATGGCCGACTCCTACAGCCATCGCCGCGCCCGGAAGGGCGACTTTCGCAGGCTGTGGATCACCCGGATCAACGCCGCCGCCCGTCAGAACGGGATGAGCTACTCCCGGTTCGTCGCGGGTCTCAACTCGGCGGGCGTGGAGATAAACCGCAAGATGCTGGCCGATCTGGCTGTCAACGATCCCGAAGCCTTCTCACAATTGGTGAAGATAGCCCAAGAGGGCTGATTCTCTCCCGGCGCAACCGCCGGATCGCCGACCTGGCCCGGCTGCAGCGGGCGCGTCATCGCAAAACTGCGGGACGCACCCTGCTCGAGGGACCTCATCTCCTGTCGGAGGCTCTGGCCGCCGACGCCGAGGTGCTGGAGGTGCTGGCGCTCCCCGAAGACGCGGCCACTCAGCGACTCTGTCAGGACCACGGGGTGCCCCTGAGCAGGGTCAGCAGCCAGGCCTTGGCCCGCATCGCCGACACCAGGAACCCTCGGGGTCCGGTGGCGGTGCTGTCCATTCCCCGGAACCGGCCCCAAGGCAGGGACACGCTGTGGCTCATGGTCTCCGACCCGGGAAACGCCGGCGCCCTGATACGGATCGCCGCCGCCTTCGGATGGGATGTCGCCACGGGCTTGGGGACCGTTGACCCCTGGGCTCCCAAGGTGCTCCGCGCCGCCGCCGGAGGCAACTTCCGGGTGGCCATCGGGGAAGCGGAGCAGCCGCCCTCCGAGGCCATGCTGGTGGCCGCCACCCCCCGGAGCGGGGTACCCCTTGCCGACCTGGGCTCTCTCCTCGATCACAGCCGTCAGTGGTGGTTGGTCATAGGCGAGGAGTCCCGGGGGATACCGGCCCGGCACGCCGACCGGGTCGATCTGTGGTGCTCGATTCCCATGCCCGGCGGGATGGAGAGCCTCAACGCCGCGGCGGCCGGAGCCATTGTCTGCCACCGACTCTCGGAACTGCGCGCCTCGCGAACCTAAACTTCTATAGCTGGCATGGAAAGTCTCGACGCTCTGCTCGAAAACGCTCCCACCCTGGTCGGGGGGACGTCCACCCTTGAGGAATTGTCCCAGGCGGAGGTCGAACTCCTGGGCAGGCGCTCGATGGTGGCCGAGTTCCAGAGGGGAATAGGAAGGCTTCCGCCCGAGGAGAGGCCCGCGGTCGGGAAGGCGATCCAAGAGGCGCGGCGGACTCTCGCCAAGCTGATCAAGACGCAGAGACGCCGACTGGAGACCAAGAGCGAACGTATCATGCTGGCTTCCGACCGGGTTGACGTGAGCCTGGCGGCCCTGGAGTACCAGGAGGGATACACCCATCTGATCACCTCCACCATCGAAGAGGTTTGCGACATTTTCATCGGACTCGGCTACCGCGTGGTGGGTGGACCGGAGGCCGAGTCGGGAATGTACAACTTCGACGCCCTCAACACCCCGCCCACCCATCCCAGTCGGCTGGAGTCCGACACCCTCTATCTCGACTGGGGAGATCCCGCCGACGAGATCCTGCTGCGCACCCACACCTCGCCCATGCAGGCTCGTTACATGGAAAAAAACGACCCGCCCGTCTACGTGGTGGTGCCCGGCAAGGTGTATCGGGCCGACACTCCCGACGCCACCCATTCGCCGGTCTTTCACCAGATCGAAGGGCTGGCGGTGGACGAGAACCTGACCTTCTCCGACCTCCGCGGCACCCTCGCCTACTTCGCCCGGGAGTTCTTCGGCTCCGAACGCCGTATCCGCCTCCTGCCCAACTTCTTTCCCTTTACGGAGCCGTCTGCGGAGATGCACGCCTCCTGCTTCTCCTGCGTGGGGGGTGGACAATGCCGGGTGTGCGGAGGGGTGGGGTGGATCGAACTCCTGGGTTGCGGCATGGTCGATCCCAACGTCTTCGAGTGGGTTGGGTACGACCCGTCCCGGGTGAGCGGCTTCGCCTTCGGCATGGGCGTGGAGCGGATCGCCCAGGTTCGCCACGGCGTCTCGCCGCTGCGCCACTTCTTCGACAACGATCTTCGAGTGCTCTCCCAGTTCCGATGAGAGTCTCGCTCAACTGGCTGTCCGACTACATCGATCTGGCGCCGTCGCGGCCCGAGGAGACAGCCCAGGTCCTGGAGTCCCTCGGCCATGAGGTCGAGGAGACCGAGCGCCTTTCTCCCGACTTCGGACGGGTGGTGACCGCCCGGGTCGTGGAGGTCGAAGCCCATCCGCGGGCAGATCGGATCAGGGTCTGCCGGGTAACGGCCGGGGACGAACCGCAGACGGTGGTGTGCGGAGCATGGAATTTCGAGGCGGGCGCCACGGTGGCCTGGGCCCTTCCCGGGGCCACGCTGAGCGGCGGAACCGAGATCGGCCGACGCTCCATACTGGGGGTGGAGTCGAACGGGATGATCTGTTCGGAGAGAGAACTCGGGTTGGGCGACGACGCGGAGGGGATCCTGGTGTTCGACGCGGGGGTCGCCTTGGGAGAGGACCTGGCCGGCTTCGGCTCTCTCACCGACACCGTGCTGGATTTGAGCATTACCCCCAACCGTCCCGACGTGATGTCCTATGTGGGGGTGGCGAGGGAACTGGCCGCCTACCACCGGATCGACTACCGGCTTCCCGAGCCGGTCTTCCCCCAGGTGGATGGCCGCTCCAGGATCGGCATCACCATCGAGGACCCCACCGGGTGCTATCGCTTTGTGTCGCGAGAGGTCCGAGGATGCCGGGTGTCCCCATCCCCGTTCTGGATGCGGACCCGTCTCCGAGCGTCGGGACAGCGCCCCATCTCGAACGTGGTGGACATCACCAACTACGTGCTCTTGGAGTTGGGCCAGCCCATCCACGCCTTCGACCTGGAGGAGTTGGGTGGACACCGAATAGTGGTGAGGAGGGCATATCCCGGCGAGAGGCTCACCACCCTCGACGGCGTGGCGAGGGATTTGACTCCCTCCGACCTGGTGGTGGCCGACCGCGAGCGGGCCTCGGCGCTGGCGGGCACCATGGGCGGGGGCGCCTCGGAGGTGACCGAGAAGACAACCGAAGTGCTCATCGAAGCCGCTTCCTGGGACCCTCCCACCGTGTTGCACATGTCGAAGCGCCATGGGCTCCGCACCGAGGCGTCGGCCCGTTTCGAACGGGGTGTAGACCCCGCCCTTGCGCCGGCGGCTGCCACCCGGGCCGCTCAATTGGTTCACAGGCTGGCCGGCGGCCAGGCGCTTGCCGAGATGACCGACGTGGTCGCCCGATCAGACCGGTTGCGGCCGGTGACGATCGACTTCGAACTGCGGGAGGCAGAGCGGATCCTCGGTCCGGGTTTCGACACTACCCGGGTCACCGACCTTCTTTCCCGGCTGCATCTGGAAGTGGAGGGCGACGATCCCATCAGGGTCGAGGTTCCCACCTTCCGACCCGACCTGACCAGGCCTGCAGATCTGGTGGAGGAGCTGGCCAGGCTTTGGGGATACAACAACTTTCCCGAGAGGGTGCCGCGGGGCCCCGGTGGGGGACGCTCGGATTCCCAACGGCGCACCCGGACATTACGCCAGGCCCTCTGCGGCCTCGGCTTCTCCGAGTCGGTGTCGTTGAGCTTCATGCGGGCTTCCGAGATCGATGCATGGGGATGGGACGATCAGGATGAGCGCGCACGGGTAATCCATCTGAAGAATCCCTTGCGAGAAGAAGAGTCCATCCTGCGCACCACTCTGCTGCCCGGCCTCCTGCGGGTGGCCCGTTACAACCACTCCCATGGACTGGACGAGGTGGCCATCTTCGAGATGGGGCGGGTGTTCCTGGACCGTCCCCATCAGGTCCTGCCCAAAGTCCCGGACCAGCCGGAGCGGGTGGGGCTCCTGGCCACCGGGCGTCTGGGAGGATCGGGCCTTGGGGTTACGCGCCGCCCTGTGGACTTCTACACGGTCTCCGCGGTATGGCGGGCTCTCTCCCACCAACTGGACTTCGAGGATTGGCGGCTCGAACCGGTGGAGACGGCCGGGTGGCATCCGGCCCGCGCCGCCCGGCTGCTCCTGGATGGAGAACAGGTGGG
Source organism: Acidimicrobiia bacterium (assembly GCA_009837815.1). GTDB lineage: Bacteria > Actinomycetota > Acidimicrobiia > Spongiisociales > ZC4RG35 > Bin76. Next base: position 19,762 of record VXSV01000007.1, on the reverse strand, counting down.
GATCATGGGGGAGGTCCACCCCGCGGTGGTGCGGAGGGCGGAGCTCTCGGGGCGGGTGATTGCCATGGAGCTCGACCTCGCTCCACTGGTGTCCGACCGGAGGCACTGGCAGTTCCGGGCGCCCAGCGTCTTTCCTCCCTACACTTTCGACATGGCTTTCGAAGCCCCCGAGGGCCTGGCGGCCGACGATCTGCTCTCGGCCACCGGCGAGGCGGCCGGTGAGGTGTTGGAGTCCGCTCGGGTGTTTGACGAATTCCGGGGAGACCCCCTGGGCCGGGGACGGAAAAGCCTTGCCATCAACTACACCCTGAGGGCGCCGGACCGCACACTCTCCAGCGAAGAGACCGGTGAGGCCCTGCGTTCCATGGCCGAGGCGGCTCGGGCGCTGGGAGCTGAGCTACGAGGAGATTTGTGAGTTTTCTGTCGATCGCCGACGTGGGTCCTGATGGCCTGGGGCGCCTTGTGGAGTCGAGCATTGCACTCAAACGGGATCCGGACCGTTACCGGGGTGTGCTGGCAGGCAAATCTGTGGGGCTGTTCTTCGAGAAGCCCTCGCTGCGGACCTGGGTGTCGTCAACCGCTGCCGCAGCCCTGCTGGGGGCCCATCCTATCCCTATAAACCAGCAAACCTCCGGGGTGGGAACTCGGGAAGAGCCTGCCGACGTGGCCAGGGTTCTGGACGGCTATCTGGACGTACTGGGCATGCGCGTTTTCGAGCATTCCCTCCTGGAGGAACTGGACGCGCACATGGAAGCCCCGGTTGTGAACCTGCTGTCGGACTGGGAACATCCCTGCCAGGCAGTGGCCGACATGGTCACCATCGCCGAGCGGCGGACACCGGCAGGCTCGTCGCTCGCCTATGTGGGGGACGGCAACAACGTGTGCCATTCACTGATGCTGGCCGGGACCATGGCGGGGATGGAGGTGCGGGTTGGGTGCCCGCCCGGCTATCGGCCCGACCCAAGGGTGGTGTCCAGGGCGAGGGAGTGGGGAAGGGTCTCCATTTTCGATCATCCGGCGCCGGCGGTGGAGGGGGCCCACGCCGTGTACACCGATGTATGGACCTCCATGGGACAAGAGGACGAAGCCGCCCGACGCCTGTCGGCATTCGCTGGGTTCACCGTGGACACGGCTTTGATGGAGAAGGCCCATCCCGATGCGGTGTTCATGCACTGTCTCCCCGCCCACCGGGGCGAGGAGGTTACCGCCGAAGTGTTGGAATCTGCACGTTCGGTTGTGTTCCACCAGGCCGAAAACCGTCTGCACTCATTCGCGGCGTTGCTTTTGGGACTGCTGTCCCCCTGAGGTTCGACCATACCCGGGGCCGCTGTTACGGGGGTGGGTCCAAGATCAGATGCCGCCCGGTGAGTACTCCAAGGATGAAGAACTATCGACTCGAAGAGGTGTTGTCTCCTGGTTTTTGATGACTTCTCCGGGCCGGTGCTGGGAGTGGCGGAAAAGCTCTTGGGCAAGAGGTTGGTCACCCGGATCGGGGGCGAGACCACCTCGGTGGTGATATGCGAGGTGGAGGCCTACGGTGGGGCCGATGATCCCGCCAGCCACGCCTTCTCGGGACCCGGGCGCAGGAACCGCACCATGTTCTCGGAGGCTGGGACCCTCTATGTGTACCGGTCATACGGAGTCCACTGGTGCGCCAACGTAGTCACCGGGCCGGAGGGCCGGGGGGAGGCGGTGCTCCTGCGCGGCGGGAGGCCGGAGTGGGGATCCGAGACAATGATTGCCCGCCGGGGCCGGGATGATCACCTTTGCGACGGCCCGGGAAAGCTCACCCAGGCGCTGGGGGTGGACGGCGGCCACGATGGGCTGGCGCTGTCGGCAGGACGGAAAGTGTGGTTGGAGGAGACCGCCGAAGGCCCACCTGAGTCGATGAGGACGCCCCGGGTGGGGATCAGCAGAGCGACCGAGCGTCTATGGCGATTCGTTGCCGTCGGCGTGGGGTACCGGTCGCCCCACGGGACCAACCGCGGGGCGTTATAGGGGGAGAGGGTGGGCCCTACCGGCCGAAACGGCGGCGGCGGGCTTGGAAGGCTTCGCTGAGAATATGGCTGTCGAAGTACCCGGACTGTGCTTGTCCTCCCACCGCGAAGTGGTAGAGGGCAGTTTGGAATATCCCAGACAGCGCCGCCATGACCACGGCCACCAGCACTATCCAGACCACGCCCAAACCCAGCAGCGGGAGCAGACCGGAGCCTCCGGCCCCCACCCCTGCCAGGATCAACGCCACGCCGGGGAGCGCCGCCAGGAACCCGACCAAACCCAGGCCCACCTGGGCGCCGAGGTTCTCGCCCCAGGTCTGGCGGAACAGGTTGACGGATCGCTTGATGGACTCCGTGGCGCCCATCCCCTCGATCACGATGATGGGCAGCACCAGGAAGGTGACCACGTTCCAGGCCATGCCGACCAGGCTGACCACTATCGAGCCCAGGAACCCGGCCCGCTCCTCGATGGCCTTCAGGATCACCGACACCACCGCCGAGATCAGGGCCCAGGGAAGGATACGCCCCGCTCGGGACGCGGCCCCCCGGAGGGCGCTGCCAACGGTAGGGTCGCCGCCTTCCAGGCGCTCATGAGCGGCGCTGATCAGGGCGGCGTTGAAGAAGATGGTGATGTAGGCCAGCACGAAATAGAGCGCCAGCAGAACCAGCAGGCTTGCGCCTCCCGCGTCCGTGGCCAGCAGGGGTATGAAGAAAACAGCCACCGCTATCACGGTGGAGACCATCGAGATGACCGGGAGCAGCAATAGTTCTTTGTCGGCCTTGAGCACCTCCCAGGATGCCTTGGCCAGTGCTATGGAATTGCCTATACGACCCATGGGCCGGAGTCTAAACCGGGGGGCGTCCCGAGTCGACGAATTCGGACTTCGAGCCCGGTGAGGGCGGGCGTCGCGGGCCGCCGAGATGGCAATGTTCGTCACAACCGGAGAGTCGGTGTGGATTACCGGCCCGATTGGATCGGCGTGTTAACCTGAATTGCGGAATGCGGGCCTCAACAGGGGCGCCAATCGACAGGGTAAACGGCGATTAGAGGAGAAACGGCTCATGGACCTTGTTAGCAGCGAAACTTTGGGACTCCACAAGCGCAGACCACATGTGGTGGCCGGCATGATCGCCCTGTTGGTGTTCGGGTTCATACTGTTCCGACCCGGTCTGGCCAAAGCGCAGGAGATGGTCTCGGGCGAGTCACAGTTCGTCTTCAACACTTTCGCCTTCCTTATCTGGGGAGGGCTGGTCATGTGGATGGCAGCCGGGTTCACGATGCTCGAGGCCGGGGCGGTACGCAGCAAGAACTCGTCGATGATCTGTTTGAAGAACATCGGCATCTACTCGATCGCCGGCCTGGCCTACTACGCGATCGGCTACAACCTCATGTACGTCGATGTCGGCAGCGTCATCGGTTCGATCCAACTCTTCTATTCGTCGTCCGCCGCTGAGATCGCCCTCCTCGACGGGGCGGCCGATGTGGTGGCCGACGTGATCGGAAACGGATACGCGGTCATGTCCGACTGGTTCTTCCAGATGGTGTTCGTGGCCACCGCAGCCTCGATCGTCTCGGGGGCAATCGCCGAGCGGGTCAAGATGTGGACCTTCTTCGTGTTCGTGCTGATTCTCACCGGGGTGATCTATCCGATCGTCGGCGCCTGGACCTGGGGCGGGGGTTGGCTCGCCGAGATGGGATTCAGTGACTTCGCCGGGTCCACCATCGTCCACGGCACGGGCGGATGGGCGGCCCTGGCCGGCGTGCTGGTCATCGGTCCCCGACTGGGCAAGTTCCGAAAGGACGGCAGCGTAAAGCCGACGCCCCCTTCCAACGTATTGATGGTGACGCTGGGAGTCTTCATACTCTGGCTGGGCTGGTTCGGGTTCAACGGTGGTTCCCAGCTGGCGCTGGGAAGCGCCGTGGATGCGGTGGCGATGAGCAATGTCCTGGTCAACACCAATCTGGCCGCGGCCGGGGGAGTGGTGATGGCGTTGTTGGTGTCGCGGCCTCTGCTGGGAAGGATCGATCTGTTCGCGGGCCTGAACGGCGCCATCGCCGGGTTGGTGGCCATAACCGCCGGGCCGGATCTGGTTGATCACTACTGGTCGATCCTCATCGGCGCGGTCGGCGGATTGATCGTGGTCGCAGGGATCAAGTTCCTGGAGGACCGCAAGGTCGACGACGTGGTGGGCGCCATACCTGCCCACCTGATGTCAGGTGCCTGGGGAACCCTGGTAGTCGGCGTCACCGGCGGGGCGCCGTTGGGGGTTCAGCTGGTCGGCATACTGGCCGTCGGCGCCTTCGTGTTCGTGGTGTCATCGGTCGTTTGGAGGCTTCTCGACCGCTGGATGGGCCTGCGGGTGGAACCCGACATCGAGCGACTGGGCCAGGACGCCGGGGAGTTGGGAATCGAGTCCTATCCGGAATTCCTGCTGGTTCCCGAGGAGTTCGGCGAGGAGGACTGAGCGGGCTAAGCCAGTTTGGCGGCGATGGCGCCCCCGCCTCGCAGGGCGGCGCCGTCTGCGCCCGCCGTGTTGAACACCCGGGGATGGGCCAGCGCTTCGGCGATCATGTCCTCGATCAGTTCCCCGCGGCTGCGGGGAGGGTCGATCCACAGGTAGGCGGCCAGGCTGCCGGGGAGAGTGTTGATCTCGTTCACGTACAGATTGCCGTGGTGGGCCAGGAAGTCCACCCGTGAGACACCCCGGATTCCCACCAGTTCCGCCACTGCCACCGCCTGGGTGCGGATCCTGTCTGCCAGCGAGTCCGACAGATCGGCGGGAACCCGCCGGTCTCCTGCCGGTGCATCCCCCCAGGCCAGGTACTTCTCCTGATAGGTGAGGATCTCCCGGCGGTCTGAACGGACAGGCTCCTCGATGGCGGACACCTCCACCGCCGGATAGCGGCGCACGCCGATCTGGAGATCGGCGGCGCCCTCCAGGTAGGGCTCGATCACCGCTCCCTCCGCCATGTGGGGGGAGGACTCGGCGACGGCCAGGGCGGTGTGGTAGTCGTCCACGATCACGATCCCGATCGATGAGCCTCCGCTTCGGGGTTTCATGATGTAGGGCGGATCGAAGTCGGGAGCGGACCGCGGAGTCACCAGTCTCCGATCCAAGGTGGCCATTCCCGCCGCCCGCACAGCCGCCGAGAAGATCAGCTTGTCCATTCCCAGGCAGGACGGTCCCTGTCCGGGGCCGGTGTAGCAGATGCCTGCCATATCCCAGATTCCTTGCACTGTCCCGTCCTCGCCGGGGCCGCCGTGGAAGCAGTTGACGACCACGTCGTATTCGAGGCGCTTGCGTCCCATTCGGTATCCCCCTCCGGTGGCGGCCACCAAGTCCAGGCGTCGGGCTTTGCGGGGGACGCCGTCTGCGAAGTCGGAGAGTTCCAGATCAGAGGGGACGAGATACCAATCGCCGGTGAGAGACCAGTAGAGAGAGTCCGATTGGGGAAGGACCCGAGCCGCCTGCAGCCCGGTGGAGACGCTTACGTCGTGCTCCGGGGAAGGACCGCCGAACGCGGTGGCGACCCGCGTCACCGACCGACTCCAGAGAGAGCGTCCCGTTTATGGGTAGTGATCGGGGAGGTCGTTTTCATAGAGGATCGTATCGCCCCGGTCGAGATTGGCCCGCGCCCAGCGGACCGCCTGCATCCGGTTGTCCAACACTAACACCGCCGCCTGCCCCTTGCGGGCGCCTTCCAGCAGGGCCCGGCGGTTGGTGCGGCCCACCACCAGCAGGTGTGTGCCGGCCCCGGCCGCCGCCTCGCCCAGGGCCCGGTTCTCGACACGCCGGCGGGAGCCCATCTCCACCAGACCGGGCGTCACCACCACCCGCTTCCCGCCGGGGGATGAATTCTCCACCAGGCGTCGAAGCGCGGCGCGGGCGCCTTCCGGGTTGGCGTTGAAGGTGTCGTCAATGACGGTGATCCCCTGGTCGTTGACGACGGTGGCCAGCCGATGGTCGGGCGAGGGGAGAGTGTCCAACCGGGTCGCCGTCTCATTCGGGTCCATTCCCAGGGCGAGGACGGCGCCCACAGCCGCCGCGACATTCATCGGATGATGGGCGTGGAGGTCGACTTCTCCGATCGGACTGCCTTTCACGGTGACCTCCCCGGTCCCGGGGTCGACAGCCACCTCGCCTCGCCGCCCGCCGCCCGAGCAGCTTATGACTCTCCGACCCGCCCGGGATTCGCTGTCCGCCAGTCGCTCCAGCCCCGGATGGTCGACGCCGATCACCGCGGTGGCGTCCGGGGCCAGTATCTCCCTCTTGGCGGCCAGTATCCGCTCTTCGGTGCGCATCCTCTCCAGGTGGACCGGTCCGATGGCGGTGATCACCGCTACGTCGGGGGGAATCCATGTGCACATCTCGGCAATCTCGCCCGGCCCGTACGTGCCCATCTCTGCAATGAAGATCTCGGTCCCCGGCGAAAGACGTTCGTTGATGGCTCTGGCCAGCCCCAGGCGGTTGTTGAAGCTGGCCGGGCTGGCCACAACCCGGGCCCGGCCCTCCAGGAGGTGGGCCAAATACAGCTTGGTGGAGGTCTTGCCGTAGGAACCGGTGATCGCCACCACCCGCGGCGCAACCCGAGCAAGTCGGGCGGTGGCCGCGGTGACCCATTTTTCGCTGAGGGCCCTCTCCAGGGGGAGGTTGATGGCCAGGGCGAGGTCCACGATGACCGGCATGACCACCAGGCCGGTGGCCGCTATGCCTGCCCGACCGGCGGCGGCGGACCAGGAAAGCACCGCCGCCATCAGCACCGCGGTAGTGATCGCTGCCCGGACCAGCCGTTTTGTCCACACCAGCGGACCGGTATGCCCTCTTACTTTCAACCCTAAGGGTCCATGCCCTTCTATGACCGCGGTGATTATGCCCGCACCGGTCCATGACCACTCGGCTGCGGCAGCGACAATGGCGGCGGCGGCCAGTGCCAGGTTGGGGTAGCCCGCTGTCCACCATCTTGCCGAGAAGCGGCCCACGGCGGGGGGAAGGTAGTGTTCCCGCTGGGCGATTCTCAGCCAGCGAAGCCCGGCCGGCACGGACGCCGCGCCGCAACTCACAATCACCGCCCACTCCCACGGGTTCACGGGCCGGTTCCTTCCAGCATCACCAGGATTGCTTCCCCGAGTATGTCGGGCCGGGAAAGGGGCAGGTCGTGTCCGGCCCCGTCGACTTCCCGGAGCCGGACTTCGCAGCCGCCGTCCCTCAGCCGCCGGTAGGCCTGCCGGGCCCGCTCCATCGGGACCTCTGTGTCTTGTGCTCCCCACACCAGGTGGACGGCAACAGACAGGGCGTCGAGTTGCTCCTCGTACGACTCGTTCACGACTTTGACCAGCACGTCGCGCATCACGCCCCGGGCCGTCCGGTAGTCGCTTGATCCATGTCGGCGCTTCAGCAACTCCATGCGCGCGTCGGAGATCAGCCCGCGACGGTTTCCCCAGCGGGCCAGGCGGTAGACGCGGCCGGGCCGTGACCTGCGAACGCCTCCCACCAGCGGCGCCCCGGTCAGGATCAGCCCCGACACCAGGTCGGGTCTCCGGGCCGCCAGGCAGACCGCCACCCGCCCCCCGAAGGAGTGACCGAGCACCAGCATGGGAGAGGCCATCTCGTCCAGGACCGGGATGATCCGCTGGGCGTACTCATCGGCGCCCCACACCCCGTCAGGAGGAGGAGAGGACCCGAATCCCGGCAAGTCGAAGGCGAACGCCGCGATCCCATCCAGGACCTCGCTGAAGTCGGAGCTGTCCCTTCCCCACCCGTGCAGGGCCATGACCCTGGGAGGATCATCCCCGAAGAAGCGGGCCGTCAGGGCGCCGCCGGCCAGCGCCCGGAGGGGCGCGGCTCTCACTCGGGCTCCTCGACCGCTTCCGCCTTGTCGGGGGTGCCGACCGCCACGGCATGGAATCCCCCGTCGACATGGACTATCTCGCCGGTGGTCATGGGCATCCAATCGGACAGCAGCAGACACACCATCCGGGCCACCGGGTCGGGATCGGCGGTGTCCCAGCGGAGGGGGGCCCGGTCGTTCCACACCTCCTCGAAGACGGAGAAGCCCGGGATCGACTTGGCGGCCACCGTGCCGAGCGGCCCGGCGGAGACGGCGTTGACCCGCACCCCGTACCGGCCCAGGTCCCGGGCGAGATACCTGGTTATCGCCTCCAGCGCGGCTTTCGCCACTCCCATCCAGTCGTAAGCGGGCCAGGCCTGGGTGTTGTCGAAGTCCAGGGTCACCAGCGATCCTCCCCCGGCCGCCTGCAAGAGAGGGAGCATTCCCACCGCCAGCGCCTTGTAGGAGAAAGCAGAGGTCTGGAATGCGATAGCGGCGCTCTCGGCGGGGGCGGTGAGAAAGTTGCCTCCCAGGGAGTCCGCGGGAGCGAAGGCGATGGCGTGAAGGGCGCCGTCCAGGCCACCCCACCGGGAGTCCAACTCGGCGCGGAGCGCCTCCAGGTGGTCCGGTTCGTTGATGTCGAGTTCATAGACCGCACATGGGTTGGGGAGACGCTTCACGGACCGCTGGGTGAGCCTCATCGCCCGCCCGAACCCGGTAGCCACGACCTCCGCCCCCTCCTGCTGGGCCAGCCGGGCGACGTGCCAGGCGATCGAGTCGGAGGTGAGCACTCCGGTGATTAGCAGGCGTTTGCCTTCCAGCAACACTTCTACGCTCCCGCTCCCCTCAGAATGAGCCGCCGAAAGTCTGGATTCCCCTGATTCCCAGCCCCATCACGAACAACAGGAGCAGGCCGACATACAGCCCGGGCCGTCTGCGCAGGGTCTCGCGGTAGATGTAGGCGAAGGCGAAGGTGAACAGCACCAGCACCCCGTAGAAGATGTGTTGGCTTCCCGGCGCCCGGGTGGTGGCCAGGTTCAAGGCCAGGAGGCCCAGGAGGACCTGTCCGGTCATGGCGGCGATCACCGTCCCGACCATTGAGTGAAAGGCGCGTCCCGGTGGTCGGCGAGAAATCGCCAGCGCCACTCCCCACAGACCCACCAGGCCGGTGGCGCCGGCCACCCACCAGCCCAGGGTGGTGTGGAGTTGAACCAGAGATGACATCGGGTGTCACTCTGACAGCACGTTCCAGTGGGCGTCTCGCAGAACTTTCTTGTCGAACTTTCCGGTCCCGGTCTTGGGGACCTCGTCTATGAAGATGACCCGGTCGGGCAGCCACCACGACACGAAATGCGGACGAAGGTAGTCAAGCAGTTCCGCTTCGGTCACATCCGATCCTTCCCTGGCGACCACCAGCGCCACCGGCCGCTCCTGCCACCTGTCGTGGGAGGCGCCCACCACGGCCGCCTCTGCCACCTGCGGGTGGGCCATCAACCGGTTCTCCAGGTCGACCGAAGAGATCCACTCCCCGCCCGACTTGATCAAATCCTTCGCCCGGTCGGTGATGCGAACGTATCCCTCGGGAGTGATCTTGCACACGTCTCCGGTGCGGAGCCATCCGTCCTGGAACGATTGGGGCGATCTCTGGTCGTTGTAGTACTCGGCGGTGACCCAAGGACCGCGGATCAGGAGCTCTCCGAACGCTTCTCCGTCCTCGGGGAGCCGTCGTCCCTCGTCGTCCACGATCTTGACCTGCAGGCCGGCGGTGGGAAGACCGGCGGTCTCCATGACGTCCAGTTGTCGCTCGAAGTCCCAGTCCATCATGTGAGGTTTGAGGAGAGCGATGCTGGCCACCGGGTTGGTCTCGGTCATCCCCCAGCCCTGGATTATGCGCACCCCCTGGTCCTTCCAGAACCACCCGATGAGGGAACGGGGCACGGCAGATCCTCCGCACAGGAAGGCCCGCAGCGAGGAAATGTCAGCCTCGGGGCGCTCCTCCAGGTATTGCTTGATGCCCAGCATCACGGTGGGCACCCCGGCCGAGAAGGTGACTCCTTCCGAGGTGATGAGCGGCACCAGGCCCGCCGCGCTCAGATCCGGCCCGGGATAGGTCAGTTTGGCGCCCTGGGTGGTGGCCATGAACGGGTACCCCCAGGCGGAGGCGTGGAACATGGGCACGATCGGCATCACGTTGTCTTCAGGACCGATGTGGACCGCCGCCAGGTTGGAGATGATGTGCATGTATGTGGAGCGTTGGGTGTAGGCCACTCCCTTGGGATCGCCGGTGGTGCCGGAGGTGTAGCAGAACATCATCGGGGAGCGCTCGGATAGCTCCGGCCAGGCGCCGTGCGGCTCTGCGTCTCCGATCAGGTCCTCATAGGAGATGGCGTTCGGGAGTCCGGAGTCGGAGGCGTCCCCGCCCATAACCACATAGGCCTTCACCGTCTTCAGCCGGGGAACGATAGGAGCGAAGAGGCCGGCGAGATCGGGATCGACGAAAACCACCTGGTCTTCCCCGTGATTGATCACGTACTCGAGCTGGTCGGCGAACAGTCTGATGTTCAGGGTGTGACAGATCCGGCCGGTGTTGGCGGTGGCCCAGTACAACTCGTGGTGTCGTTGGTTGTTCCAGGCAAAGGTGCCCACCGCCTGTCCGGGGCCGACTCCGAGCTTTCTGTCCAGGGCGGTGGCCAGGCGCCGGACCCGTTCGTCGGTCTCGGCGTATGTGGTGCGACTTCGCGAACGGTCCGCTTCGACCGAGACGATCTCCTGGTCGGGAAAGAGGCGCACCGCCCGGTCATAGAGGGTCGAAAGAAGTAACGGGAAGTCATCCATCATGTGCGGCATAGCCCCAAGGCTACCGCCCCAATCCGTTCCTCAGCGCAAACCGGTCAGCCTCCCACGTTGTTGTCGAAGGTCAGCAACCACCCACGGGTTGCGTGGTGCAATAAATCGCAACCTGCCTGCGTCCGGCCGGAACGATCATCCCCGCCCCTTTTAACTTTCTTGAACTTTTTCACTTGCTTAACTTTTTCACTTTGGAGGACTGGCAGCAGCCCGAAATCGGGGTTCCCGGAAGCTGTCGGGGAACTCCCCTCTACATAGTTCCGCCGGCGGCCATGATCCGCAGTTCCCTGTCGAGGAAAACCTGATCCCCCAGGCGTTGTCGAAGTTGCCGCTCCAACCCCGCGATGGGGTAAAGATTCTGCGGGGATCGCGATTCGCGGTGGGGTTCGCTGGCGAACCGGGGAAGACAGGAACCGACCAAACCCACCCGGGCCACAGCTTCGTCGGCGGTCCCGACGCCCGGTAGTTCCAAACGGACGATCCCGGCGAATGGATGCGCCCGGGGACCGGGGAGCCGCAAATACCAAGACCACCTTCCGCCTCCCGGGCCGCCCCCGATAAGGAACAGGGGGGTTCGCTGTCCGTCACCCAGGTCGCCCAGCACCGGCTTCAGTCCATCGGTCAAATAGAAGCGATGGTGGGTTTTGACATAGCCCACGGCGTTGTGGTGGTTGCGTCCCCGCAAAGGGCCGTCAAACACGATCAGATCGCTTCGGATGGCTGCTGCCACTCTGGTTTCCATGTGATGGCGCCGATCATGAATCGCCCGGTAGGTGGCTTCGGGCGTGGCGTCCGCGGCCGGCGCGAATTCATACACGGCATGACGGGTTTTGATGGGGGATGCGGGAGAGGAGGCCGGGGCGATCAGCACCCTGCAGACCTTCACATCTTCGATGAGAGCCTGCCCCGGTCGGCAGATGGTGGCTCCCGCCGCCAAAGACGCGCACACAGCAGGAGTGGAAAGCCCTTCGTGGTGAATCCAGATCCGAGCGTCGATGCGCTGGATCCCATCGATGAATACGATCTCTTCGGGGATGGTCGGAGGGGGGGAGTCGATCGGCGCCCAGTCCGAGATCCTTTTCTCGACCTCAACATCCACCTCATCATCCGTTTCCTCGATGGACGGCCAGTTGACCGATGCCCCGTATTCGGGCGCCCAGGTCTCAACCGAAAAGCGCATCAGTTTTCGACCCGCGCCACCCGTGCGGTTCCACCGGTCTTGGTGAGTTCCAATCGCACCGGCATACGGTCGGCCAGTTCGCGGATGTGGGTTACTATCCCCACCAGCTTGCCCTCGGCGCCCAGTTCCTCCACCGCGGTCGCCACGGTCTCCAAAGTGTGGGGGTCCAGGGTTCCGAAACCTTCGTCCAAAAAGATGGACTCCATAGCGGGCATTACCCCGGTTGAAAGGTCGGAGGTGGTGTGGGCCAGAGCCAGGGAGAGGGACAGGGATGCGAGGAAGGTCTCGCCACCCGACAATGTCCGGGCGCGGCGCAATTCGTCGGCGTTGGTGTGGTCGCGCACATAGAAGTCACGGTCGTGAATCTCCAAGGAGTATTGGCCGTTGGACAGTTCATAGAGTCGATCGGTGGCCCGCTCGACCAGTCGATCCAAAGCGGCTTCCATCAACCAACTCTCAAAGCCGTCGGCTCGGAGCAAATGTCCGAGCTTTCGGGCCACCCGGGCATCTTCGGTCAGATTGTCGATTTGTGCCTCCAGCTTTTGGAGCGTTTTCCGATCCTTGTCGAACTGTTTGAGATTGGTCTGGGTGACGGCCAGCTGCTCGCGAAGCCGAATCTCCAAATCCCCGACAGTTGCGCCGGAGTCGGCGCCGCCGAGAAGCTGATCGAATCGCGATCTGAGATTCCCCAGCCTCTTGTCTCTGGAAAGCTCCGACCGGGTCTGTTTCTCGATGGCGCCTTCCCGCTCCGTTTTGGCCGCTTGCTTCTCTTTGGCAGCCCAATCGGTCAGAGTTGACCATTCCGCCACTAGACCGGATCGGCCCATGGGGGGAGGCTCAAATTTGGCAATACTGTCACGAGTTCGAATCAGCAGATCGGTGGCTTGTTTGTGCTGAGCGTCCGCTTCGGCCAGTCGCCCGGCGGCTTTCTCGTGCTGTGCCTCGGCGTTTTGCAGCTGTTGATCCGCCTCTCCGAGGGCCGCCTGCAAACCATTGGCCTCGGCCATCCGGCGGCGAAGCTCTTTTTGGCTCGGAAACTTTGCCACTTCATCTCGGAGAGAGGCGAGGTTCCCGGACAGAAGGTCAGCTTCGACATTCAGCCGTGTTACATCTTCGGATCCGGCCTGACGGGCCTGGATGGCCTGGGCGTAGATCGGAGAATCTCGGTGTTCTCCTGCCTCGGCTTCGGCTTGCCCAACCGCCTCTTCTGCTTTGCGTACCTCTTCGGTGATGGCAATGGCTTGTTGTCGGAGTTTGTTTAGCTGTTGGCGGGGAGGTGCAGCAGCTATCTCCGTTTGGTGGTGTTTTGCAGCGGCAATGGCCGACGACGCCGAGGCCTGCTTGCCTTTCAACTCGGCGGTTGCTGTCTCATAGATCTGCTGGGCCTTCGCCCGGGCGGCCTGGGTGAGCTGTTTTTCTGCCTTTGCTTGGTGAAGGTCCCCGTCGTCGAAGGTGTGGACAGGAAGTTCGGTCACCGGCTGCAAGCACAGGGGGCAGTCTTGGTCGACTGCAAGCAGGTCGAGGTGACCAAGCACCCCGGCCAGTTTGTGAGCCTCTTCGAGTCGCGCCGATGCCTCTTGGTCGGCAACGGTAGCCGATTCAAGCGCCTCCCGCAGCGCAGGTAATGCCTCCTGGGCGGATTGGACCTGGCGTTCGGCGTCTTCCGCTTTCTCAACCGCCTCCCGGTAGCGATGGTACGCCGCTTCCCATGTGTCGATCTGGATGGTGGTTACCGCGTCTTCGCGGCGGGCGCGGGCACGGCCGGCGAGGTTGCGGGTCTCTTGGATTTTGTCGTCCAGTCTCTTTTGGGCTTTCTCCATTCGACCAGCCTCATCGGCCGCTGACTGATACCGGAGGTTTGCCTCCTGGCGTGTCTTGATCAGGGTGTCGTGGCGGCCGGTCAACTCGATCAGCTCGTGGTGTTTTTTCAGCTGCTCTTCCACCGACCGTAGATCGGGGCCGTCCGCCACGGCCTGGTATGCAAGTCGTCGGGCGGCTGTCCACTCGCCCCGGAGGGCTTTTGCTTGGGTTTCGGCGTGCCGGGCCTCCGATATCTGCCCGGCCAGAGCCTGCAGGTCACCGGGTATCGCAATCTTGCTCATCCCCGTGATCTTTTCGTCCAGCAGCTCGATCTGATCCTTGAGGCCTGCCAGGGTGTCAGCCAGCTCATCGATGGTTGCCCGGTCGCACTTTATGTGGATCAACTCTTTGTCGAAGTCCCTGATGCGGTTTTGCAATCGCTCCCGATGCTCATCGGTCAGCTCTTCGGCTTTGCTGTCGTGCTCCGGCTGGAGAGCGGCCACCTGGTTGCGGGCCTTTTCGCTTCTCTGTCTGGCCTGTTGGCCTATCCGTCGGAACATTTGCAGGCCGAGCAGCTGGCGGAGGGTGTCTTGTCGGTTGCCGGGTTTGTCATGCAAGAAGTCGGCGAACTTGCCCTGGGGGAGCACCACCGTCCGGTTGAACTGCTCCACATCCAGGCCTATTAGCCCTTCCACCTTGATCGACATGGCTGAGGCGTCGGCGGCGAGGATGTCTTCGCCCCGTTCCAGCCGGGCTTCTCTGGTGGTGGCCCGGCTGTCACCGGTGCGGCGTACAACTCGGACGGCGGTGTAGGTCTGGTGGTCAAGTTCGAATTCCAGCGCTACCTGCGCCTCGGTGCTGGTTTGGTTGATCACCGGCGCCACCAGACGATTGTTCTCATAGCGCGCCACCGTGCCGTACAGGGCAAAGGTGATCGCGTCGATAATGGTGGACTTGCCCGATCCGGTGGCGCCCACCAGGGCCACCAGGTCGATGTCGGTGAGGTCGATGTCGGTCTGCTCGCGGAAGGCGCCGAAACCCTTCATCGACAGCTTCAAAGGCCTCATGACCGCCCTTGCCCGTTCGGTTCGTCCGCCCCGGCCACAAGCTCGTCGAACAGGTCACTTACCCGGGTGTCATCAAAGTCGAGGTGCTTGAGATATTGACCGAACAGTTCCTGCGGAGAGCGCCCGCGGTGGTCGATCATGGGGCGGACTCGGGTTGATCCGTGGGATTGGAGCCGAACGTCGACCACCCCGTCGCCGAGAAGTTGGCGTACGGTCGGCGCCAGGTCGGCCCGGCCCGGACCCTCCACCACCACCCTGAGCCAGACATCATCGGGGACTTCAAGCGAGGCCAGTTCGTCGAGGGTTCCTGCGACGGTTCGAAGCTCCCGCCCCGATCGCAGGGGCGCCGCCTCGACCCGGGCAGGCAGGCCCGGTTCCAAGGTCACAATGTTGACCTGCTTCATCTGATCGGACTCGCCAAAGTCGAGCTGCAGCGGAGAGCCGCAATAGTGAAGCGTCGGCCCGACTCGCTGGGGCCGATGAAGGTGCCCCAAGGCGCCATAGCCCAAGGTGTCGCTCGGGAAGGATTGGGCCATCACGGCATATTCCTCCACCAGATGGGCGGGTCGTTCTCCACCTCCGGTCTCTCCTCCCAACACAAAGGTGTGGGCGGTGAGCAGGTTGACGGTGTCCGCGTCGAACGACTCGCAAAGCGCCCCGATCAACAGTCGCATGCGGTCGCTGTACAGCTGGGCGTTCTCGAAGGCTTGGTTGCCGACCAGCTCCTTGGCCCGGACGATGCCCCGTTTGGACACGAAGGGAAGCATCGCCAGTCGAATCTCGCTCTGATCGCTCCGAGCCTGCAGGCTGATGACCCCGCCGTGGTCGGGGCGGGTGGGCTCGGCAACCAAATGCACTTTCCCCAATTGCAACAGAGGTGCGACCGCCTGCAGACGGCGAGGGTGATCGTGGTTGCCTGCGATTACCGCCACCTCCGCTCCGCTCTGGGCCAGGTCCACCAGCGCCCCGTATACGATCTGCTCCGCCTGGGCGGTTGGCGCCGAGGAGTCGAAAAGGTCGCCTGCGACTATCACCAGGTCCACCTCCTCCCGCTCGGCTATCGCGGCTATCTCTGCGAGAACGGCCTGATGTTCCTCGGCGCGCGAAATACCTCTGATCGCCTTTCCGACATGCCAGTCGGAAGTGTGAAGCAGCTTCATCCCACCGGCTCAGGTGAGGCCGGCAAACGGGTCCGGCAGCGGATCGGCAGACCCGCTCGAGGCCGAGTCCGGGCCGGCCTCGGCGGTCCGGGTGGCCCAGGCCGGGAACGGGAATTCGATGAGCACCGGCACCGGAAGACGCGGCTGGGAGACGAACATGGCCCCCGGTTTGAGAATTGTTGACCGCTGCCGTTGGGCCGAAGGCAGGAACCCGTACTGCTCGCGTCCGGCTTCGGCGGTGTCCAACCGGCCGACCACCCGTACCGCCGAATTGGAAACGATCCGCCGCTCGACTTCGCTGGCGGTTTGTTGGGCGCCGATCAGAATGATCCCCAGGCTCCTACCCCGCTCGGCCACATCCAACAGGATTTCCTTGATGGGGCTCGACGACGAACGAGGCGCGTACTTGTTCAACTCGTCGAGCACCACGAATTGCAGCGGCTCGGCGGTTCCCGACTCTTCTTTTGACTCAAAAGCCTGGCGCAGCACCACTCCCACCACGAATCTCTTGGCCCGATCATGGAGGAGGTGAAGGTCCACCACCGTCACTTGTTGGGAATCGAGGTCGATGGCGTGAGTCTCGGCGTCGGCCAGGTCGGCCCTGATCAGATGGTCGACATGGCGGCGGGCCGATGACAACCGGCGCACGAAGGCGTTGATCGTCCCGGTGGTGACCGAACGTCCGCTCCAGCGAGGATCGGGCCCTTCCTCGGGGTCCTCGGGTTGAAGTTGATCACACACCACGTCTACGAGTTGGTCGAAAGTGCGGGCCGTCCGACCCGCGACGCGAACCGCCCCATCGCCGGCAGGGGTTGTTCTGGCGCATCGTTCCAACTGGTCGGTGACGGCATGCACCACAATGGTGTACTGCTGGCGCTCGTCTTCGGCGTCCGCGAAGAGAAACGGCAATAGCCGGAGGCGACAAAACTGCGCCACTGTCCAATACAGGGGACCAACCCCGGTGGTCCGGGCGCCGGTGTGAGGGGTTCCGTTGGGATCACCTCTCCGGGGTGGAGCGAGAATACCGATCGATCGGAAAGGTCGGGCCTCCAATCCCAGGACACCATAGAGAGCTCGCTGGTCTTCATCCAGGCGATTGTTGGGCCGGTCCAAAAAGAGCAGGTCCTCACCTTTGACGTTGAATATCAGCGCTTTGGTGTTGGCCGCCGCCGCCCCCAAAACGCCGGAATTGAACAAGGAGTACAGCAGGAAGGTCGCATAGCTGGTTTTGGTGGCCACCCCTGAGATCCCCGAGATATTGACATGGGCGCCTTTGGTGCCGTCCAGAAAATCGAGATCGAGCATCATCGGCTGTGAGCTTTCCCGGGTCAGACCGGCAGGCAATTTACGCTCCACTTCGGTCATGTCAAGCGCCTCGTCACGTTCCTCGCCAACCACACGGCGCACCGGCGCGCCCGGCAGGGGAGGAACGAAGGTCTCCGGCGCCACCCGGGTGACCTGTATCTCCGCCGCTTCCGACACGACGGCCGGTAGAACGCCGTCGGCGATCAGGAAGACATCGGAGTCGAATGTTGCCCCTTCATGGCGGGCCCGCACCTTGGCAACCACTCCGTAGATGGAGATGATCTCACCGGTGGGCAGCACCCGGTCAACCGCAACCAGGTCGTCAAGCTGTAGATGCTGATGTTCTCCGACCGCCACCCAGAATGCCAAAGGCGTCGAGTGATCGGTGCCAAGCACCCTGCCAACCGATTCGATTTCCGCCATTGTTGCACCCCGGCATTCCGACTCACCGTCAGATTACTAACCGCCTGTGACATTCTCCCGGCCATCACTCCCTGACGAAGATGAGATGGGACCCATTGTCGCAACGGCGGCATGACCCGAGAAACTGCCGGCTATCAAGGCCCCAGAGTGGTGACCGGGACCAGTCGTACCGGCGTTTGTACACAATGTTGACCATTTGTTATACAGTTTGCCGGTTTGTCTTTGTACACTTTGCCGAGGAGAACATAGGGTCCGCAATGAAAGGCGCACTTGTTCTGACATCCGTCCGGCGTCGCCTGAGGCGTATCAGCATGAACGGCGCTTCCCGCTTGGGTTCAATACGCAGGCTTCGGCTAGATTCGGGGACAATCCATGAATGAATCCGGCATCAACCTGGCCACCCGGGGCGCTGACACCATCCTGCCACCCGGTCGACTGGAGGAGCTGCTCGAGAGTGGCCGCCGACTGCGGGTGAAACTGGGTCTCGACCCGACCGCTCCGATGGTCACCCTGGGTTGGGCGGTGGTGTTGCGAAAACTGAGACATTTCCAAGAACTGGGGCATACCGCGGTGCTGATCGTGGGGGACTTCACCGCCCGGGTGGGGGATCCCAGCGGCAAAAGCGAGACCCGCAAACGTCTCACCGCCGAGGAGGTGAAGGCCCATGCCGAGCCGCTCCTCGAGCAGTTCCGGCAAGTGCTCCTCCCTGAGCCTCTGGAAATACGCTGGAACTCAGAATGGCTGGAATCTTTGGATATGACCGAGATTCTGGAACTCACCACGACGGTGACCGTGGCGCAGATGCTGGAGCGCTCCGACTTCGCCAACCGCTACTCGGAGGGAAACCCCATCTCCATCACGGAGTTCCTCTACCCCCTTTTGCAGGGTTACGACTCGGTGGCTGTCCGGGCCGATGTGGAGTTGGGGGGTTCGGATCAACTGTGGAACCTGATGATGGGAAGGAACATCCAGACTCGGTACGGGCAGGAACCGCAGGTGGCTTTGACCATGCCGCTTTTGACCGGCACTGACGGGCGCAACAAGATGTCCCAGTCGCTGGGCAATTACATAGGAGTCACCGAGCCGGCCTCGGAGATGTTCGGAAAGACCATGTCCATCCCCGATCACCTGCTGGGGGAGTGGTTTCGGCTGGCCGCCGACCGGCCCGCCGGCGAGGTGGACGCGATCCTGGAGGGCGTCGAGACGGGGAGTCGGCACCCCGCACAGGCCAAACGACTGCTGGCCCGACGAATAGTCTCCCTCTATCGAGGGGAGGGGGAGGCGGATGCCGCCGAAGAGGACTTCGACCGGAGGTTCAAGTACCGCCGGGTCCCCGAGGACGCGCCCCCCTTCGCCCTGCCCGCCGGGGACCCGGTGTATTTGCCGGGGCTGCTCCGGTCCGCAAAGTTGGTCGCCTCGGCCAGCGAGGCCCGCAGGCTGATTGATGCGGGGGCGGTCAGGGTGGACGGCGCTTCGGTGGGAGGGTACGAAGTCGAGCGGCAAGTGTTGCTAGACAGAGTTTTGACGGTGGGGAAGAGAAGGTCGGTGTTCCTCAACTAAATGATTTGGCTTTTGTCGGGAGGGGGTATACCATACGGAGGCCCGATGTTTCGGGAGAACCCCTGCGGGCTTCTTGACAACTGAATAGTGTGCCAAAAGCCGGTATGCGCCGATCCACTCTGAGGGACCTCACATTCCCTTCGGGACGGGTCGGTGGCATCCAGAGCTCGGGTCGCCCCCACGGTGGCCCGGGACCTAATCAAAGGATGCGAACTCAAATAATTGACACGACACGGGCACGGGAGACCCCCTGCCCGCCGAAGTGTTCGTTGGAGAGTTTGATCCTGGCTCAGGACGAACGCTGGCGGCGTGCCTAATGCATGCAAGTCGAGCGACGCGCACCTTCGGGTGTGACGGAGCGGCGAACGGGTGAGTAACACGTGAGCAACCTGCCCTGAAGACCGGAATAGCCCGGGGAAACCCGGAGTAATGCCGGATACACTCCCGATACCGCATGGTATGGGAGAAAATGCTTTAGCGCTTCAGGATGGGCTCACGGCCTATCAGCTAGTTGGTGAGGTAACGGCTCACCAAGGCGACGACGGGTAGCTGGTCTGAGAGGACGATCAGCCACACTGGGACTGAGACACGGC
>VXSV01000074.1 GCA_009837815.1 Acidimicrobiia bacterium | reverse complement strand
GATCCCGACTGACCCTCCCCATCCCGGGCGTTGCGCAGCCTTTCCTCGGAGGCTGCCAACTGGGCTGCCGCCGCCGCCCGGGAGGAGGCCGCCGCCGCCCTCGCCTGGGCCGCGGACACCTGTTGGGCGGCCCGCTGCAGGGCCTCCGACGCCGGCCCGGGATCCAGACCGTCGGCGGCCAGGGCCGAGGCCGCCTCTTCCAGCGCTTCGGCCAACTGGTCGTTTATACCGGCGAAATCGGATGCCCGATCGGCCAACTCCCGGGCCAGGGAGGCCAACTGGTCTTCGGTGAGGGCGCCGAGCGAGGAAGCCAGGTCATCCAACCTGGCGGCGGGATCCTCCCCTTCTCCGACGGGAAGCCGGGACAGCCGGGCCGCCAAACCGGCAAGCGCGGTGTTCTCCGCCAGGCGATTGGGACCCAGCCGCTCCTCGAGTTCCAGGCGCGCCACGGAGAGCTCGGAGAGGGCCTCATCCAGGGTCTCGACCTCCGAAAGCCGGTCGGCCAGTTCGCTCAACCGCTCGGAGAGGCCCTCGGGAGCCTGGTCGGCGACGGCTTCGACCGACTCTATCTCCCGGTCGACCACCTCCCTGACCCGGCGGGAATCCTCCAGTGCCTGGTCGGTGACAGAAGGGGACACGGCCATCATTCCGGCCGAGACCACCGCCAGCCCCACCAGGGTCAGCACCCACGCCGAGGGGTACTCCCCCCGCAGGCCTTTCCGATCGGCACCGGCCGCCCAACTCCCCGCCGCTTTCATCTGCCTGATCTCCGCCGGGTTCAGCCGGGGACGTCCTCCCAGTTCCCAGGCGGTGGAGAGCCGATCCTCTCCTCCCAGTCGGTGGTCGGCCCACAGGGCCGCCTGGGCGGCGCTGGGGCGATTCACAGCCCACCATCCCAACACACCGGCCACCGAAACCGCCACCAGGGTCAGCGCCACACCATCGGCGGCGGGGACCACAAAGACCCGGGAAATGCCCCACACCGCCGCCGCGGCGGCCGCTCCCACCCCCAAGCCAAGCGCCACCTCTCCGACCAGGCGAGAGGCCCACAGGCGCCTTCGCGCCAGGGTCACCAGTCTGAGCAGCGGTTCAGGAGGAGGCATCGGCAACCCGGACCCGCCTCAACCGCACCGGCGACGCCCGCGGCGCGGTCACCCGACGGGAGGCTCTCCACAGGCACAGGGAGATGATCGCCCCGTATATCAGGGTGGTGGCTATCCACCCCGGTACCCGCTTTACTCCGAACGTTGCGCCCTCCTGGAGGTTTTCACCCTGCCGGAGCGATACCAGCAGCCTGAGCGGGTCCATGGGCGTGGGAAGGTCGGGACCTTCGAAGAACCCGGTCAGATCGTCATAGGGAAAGGCGGCGGCGTCAGCCACAGCCACATACGGATTCAACCAGGTGCTGACCAACTCGCGGCCGTCGTCCTCGATGTCGACCCTGACGGCCAGCGCCTCCACCCCCATCAGAACGAAGGACCCGAAGAAGATCGCCACCGCCAGCACATAGGACAGCGCCACCGCTCCCCGGTTGGACCTGGCCCGCGAGGAGACCCAGATCGACACGGACGCCTGCATGGCCACCACCAGGATCAGCATGCCCATCACCACCAAAACGTCCACCAGCCCGATCGCCCCGAAGGCCAGCGGCAGGCCCAGCAGGGGGATCACCGACAGGATCAAAACCAGGAAGTAGCCGATCGAGGAGAAGAGCTTGCCCACCACAATCCCGAAGGGGGTGACCTGGGTGATCTGGAGAAGGTGCAGGGTCTGGCGTTGTCTCTCCCCCACCACCGACAGCGCGGTCAGACCGGGAACCATAAACGCCACCGCGGTCAGCAACACCAGGGTCATCCCCTCGAAAACCCACTTGCCGGCCTGGTTGAGTCCCGAGAGAGGCCCGCGAACGCCGAAGAAGTCAATGTTGATACTCCGCCCCGCCACGAAGAAGAGATAGGTCAACAGCCCCACCACTATCACCCAGCCGGTGATCACCAGCCAACTCCAACGCCCGCGGAAGCGCTGCCGGGACTCCCGGGCCAGGACCGGGTTCACTGGTCCGTGTCCTGGGTTATGCGGAGGAACAACTCCTCGAGGCCGATCTGTTCGATGCGCCATTCGGACACCCGCACCCCGGCCCCGACCAGCCTGGCCAAAAGCTCGGCCGATGCGTCGTCTCCGGCGTCCTCGACAGAAAACCCGATCCGGCCGCTCTCCACCGTCAACCCCGAAACCCGAGGGTCCTCCTCCAGCAGCCCTGACGCCAGATCCACGTCCTGGTCGACCAGGCGCATCCTGATGAATCGGTCGGATGCCGGCGAGGAGCGAATGGAGGCCATGGGGCCCTGGGCGACCACCCGTCCCTCGTCCATCACCACGATGTCGCTGCAGATCCCCTCCAGTTCGGTCAAGACGTGCGAGGAGACCACCACCGTCTTTCCCATCCGGCCCAACTCGGCGATCAGTTCCCGAAGGTGGACCCGGGCCCGCGGATCCAGCCCGGCGGCCGGTTCGTCCAGCACCAGAAGGTCGGGGTCGTGCACCAGCGATCGAGCCAGGGAGAGGCGCTGCTTCATGCCCCGGCTCAAGGTGTTCACATCGTCGCCTGCCCGGTCCGACAATCCCACCAGGTCCAAAAGATCGGAGGCCAAAGAGAACCTGCGGTCCGGCGCTATCCCATGGCTCGCCGCGAAGAACTGCAGGTACTCCCCGGCGGTGAGGGACTCATAGACCCCGAAGAAATCCGGCATGTATCCGATCAGGCGGCGCACGCCCGGCGCGTCCAGTTCGGGATCGAGTCCCCCCACCTCCACCGTTCCCTCGTCTCGGGACAGCAGAGTGCTCATCAACAGAATGGAGGTGGTCTTCCCCGCTCCGTTCGGTCCCACCAACCCGGTGACCGAACCCCGGGGGATGCTCATGTTCACCCCGTCGAGAGCCACCGTCGTGCGGTATCGCTTCTTCACCCCGGCGAATGAGATCATCATGGTACGTCTCCCCATGTGATCACCGCCGTCAGGGGCGACACCCCCAGCCTGGCCGTGGACACCCTCAACAGCACCTCCCCGGACGCCGCCACCACCGCCGCGGTGTCCAACTGTTGGTCGATGTCGACCGGCACGAACTCGCCGGCATCCCAGTCCCAGGCCTCCCAGCCCTCCGCGCCCCCGACCTCCTCTTCACCGTCGCCGAGAGCGACGGCCCGGTCCAGACCGACAAAGCCGGCGTCCAACCCACCCGGCGCCAGCCGCGGGGGCGCGGACAGGTCGGTGGGTAGCCGGTAGGAGATGATCCACAACTCGGCGAAGACGGGAGCGCCCTCGAACCCCCCGGCGCGGAAGGCCTCGTCCAACCAGAGCGGACGGGCATGAGCCCAGCCTGTCCCACCCATTCGATCCCCCGAGATGGGATACAAGTCCAACTTCAGTCCCGGCACCTGGTGTGGACGGCCGTCGACCATCACGTCGGAAATGGGGTGCTCGGTGACCGCGAACGCGAAGGACGGAACATCCACCATCCCTGACTCGGTGGCCACGTTCACCAGGCTTCCTATCACAATCGGCCAGTGCTCGCTCAGGTTCTCTACAGTGTCCTGGGCGTCCATCCCCCAGAAGGCCTCTTGAAACTGCCACCACGACTCCGATTCGAGGATTTCTCTCCAACCGACCACCCCGGTGGCGCCGGGTTCCAGAGCCCCCCGGACAGCAACCCTGGGATAGGCATGGACACCCCACATCACGACCTGATTCGACGAGGCGTTGGTCATCTCCACTCCCTGTTCGCCAAACACCGCCTCGACTCCGAACGGCTCTGCCCGCCGAAAGGCGTTCACCGACAGCCAGCCCAAGGATGGAAGGTCGTATTGGTAGGCGCCGGAGCGGGTGATCGTTGGTTGAGCGGAGTCCCCGGCGACGTCCGCCAGGTTGGCGGGGTAGACGTCCCAATCAGGGCTGAAGGAGATCTCTATCGTTCTGGCCCTGCTGGTGGCCGCCACCAACCCGGTGCGCGCCTGCGGGTCCGGTCCCGACACCTGGACCGTGCCATGCGACCAGAACGTCTGGTTGACCCCGCCGGTCCCCACGACCGCAAAGGCCACAACCCCGATCAGGCCCAGGGCGGGAATGGTGAACCAAGCCCACTCCAACCTGCGGCGTCTCCGCAGCACCCACAGGTTGATCGGCCCCACCACCACCGCGTAAACCACCACCACCAAGGGCAGCCACGGGTATCCCGGCGTCTCGCTCTCAACCGACAAAGCGGCCTGTGTCAAAGACATCGGCCCTTCGATGAGGGGTATCTGCCGACTTCCCGACGGTTGGGCAGGTCGGAGGACCAACCCCCACAGCCGGGTCGGGTGGCCGGACAGGGCGTCGAACGCCAGCACCTCGCCCTCCCCCACCCCAGTAAAATAAAACCAA
>VXSV01000153.1:33402-35818 GCA_009837815.1 Acidimicrobiia bacterium | reverse complement strand
GTCGTGGAGCTCCAGGAACCCCCGTTTCTCGAGATCCAGTAGATCGGTCCGGGCCGTCTGGTAGGCGACTCGATGACTGGTCCGGTGGGCCTGGATCGTGTAGACCGCATCGAGATTCCGGATGGCGTGACCCAAAAGCGCCAACTGGCGACTATTGAGGTCGGGTTCCCTACGCAAGGCCCTCTCTATCCGGCGCACTTCCTCCACCTTTACTTCCAGGGTCTCGAACAGGTCCTCTATCGCCCGGCATAGCACGTCTAGCTGGTGTAGGAGGAAATAGGTAAGGTCCCCGTCGTCAGTCTCGCTGTAGAGGAAGGCTCTCTGATATTTGACGGGAGCTTGGTAGAGCAAGCGAGATATCGATAGGAACTCCGCCAGCCAATATCCGTGTTGCAGTAGAGAACGATAGAACAGCGCTCGCGCCGTTCTCCCATTGCCGTCCACAAAGGGATGGATGTAAGCCAGTTGAAAATGGAGGGCGATTGCCCTCACCACCGGATGCACGAATCTCTTGTCCTCAACCCCGTTGGCAAAGTCCACCAACTTCTGCATCCGGGCCGGCAATTCGTCGGCAGGAGGGGGACGGTGATAGATGTCGTTGGGATCGGGACCACTTACATAGACCCTCTTCTCACCGCTTTGCTGGAAACGACCGACATCCTCCGCCCGATCCAAAGTCCCATCGGCCAGCATTCGATGGATGTCAAGCACCATGTCCACCGTCAACGGCGTCCCTAGGTGTCTGCGGAGATTCTGCATGGTCCGATAGTTGTTGACAACCATGCGTTCGTCGATTGTTCGAGGAGACCTCCCCGAGCGGAGCAGTTCCTTTGCATCGCGGCGGGTAGTGGCGGCCCCCTCGAGCAAGCTGGAATTAATGGCCTCCTCTATCAGGCCGGCCACGATGTAGCGATCCCGGGTCGCCGAACTGGTCACGACCTTCGGCATCTGGATGCGACCTGCCGCCTGCTGGTCGATCCGATGGAGCATCGAAAGTGCTTCATCAGTCAGAACGTAGCTGAATGGCTGCCCTGAGGTATCGGCAAACGGCAACATCCTGCGTACCTGCGAACGAGCCATCTTGACGCCGAACCACCATTCCTTTGACGAAAAGCCATCAGGCGGCGGACGGCGACGCAGTTCCTCCCAGTGGTAATAGCGGCCATCTACGGAAGGACGAGAATGGTCACTGAACAGTATTGCCGCAGCTCGATCTCCACTGAGCGTTTGGAGATTCTCCTCGACGGCGGGACCTCTTGCTGGAATCCTCATGACAGAGAAGTATATCTACTAAATTAGTAGATATTAGTAGTAGCAAGGGCCCCTCGGACCTGGATCCGCCCCGAGGCCCTTACTCGGTGGCGTTGATCCGGTTGATGGGGCCCGGCCAGTCGAGAACTAGGCGGTCGGCGGTCATCAGCCGATGTCCTTCCAGGGCGGTGGCCACGATCAGGCGGTCCGCCAGGTCGCCGTGCAACTCGGGAAGAAGTCCCGCGCGAGCCGCTATCGCGCCATCCACGGGAACCTCGATCAGTCCCTCGTCGAGGAGGTCGCGCCGCCAGACGCCCAGGTCGATCTTCAAATCCAGACCACCCTTGCGGATCCGCATGCCGACTTCCCAGAAGGAGATGGCCGACACCGCCGCGCCTCCCTCCTTCACTTCACCCTCCAACAGTCGGCGCGACTTCGGGCCCAGCCTGCGGTCTCCCCTTTCCTGCCACACCAAGACATGGGTGTCGAGGAGTATCAAAACAGCTCCTTGCCGTGACCGGAAGAATCGTCGAACCAATCGGGGGGCATGGGAGAGACGATGTCCCCGGTGATGTGAATATTCTCCCGGTTGCGGCCGAAGGGCATCCTCGGCTTGTCTTGGTAGGGAACCAGACGCGAGACAGGGCGGCCGTGCTTGGTGATGACAAGCTCTTCACCGCTCACCGCCACCTCGTCCATGAGTTTCAGGCACTTGGCCTTGAAATCCGAGGCCTTGATCTCCCGCGGTCCGACTAACTCCTCCTCGGCAGGCATGAATCTCTCCTGTCGTGTTATGACCACTATCTCACTTCAATGTGACTATAGTCATAATTTGCAGTAATAGTGACCATATTTTTCCAGGTCATCACCAAGCTGAGGGAGGCCCGGTCCAGAATTCGTTAGGGAGCCACTTTGAAGTGACCGCCATCGAGGGGGCGCAGCACGTTGAAGTGCCTCTGGTCCAGGGTGAGTATGGTGCGGGTGCGGTAGCGCTCGGCGAGCACCACCAGGGAGGCATCGGTTATGCCGATGCCCAGGTCGCGATAGCGTTCCACGACCTCGGTGGCGGCTACGAGGTCATCGGCATCTATGGTGGCCAGGTGATAGGCGCCACCCGCCAATTCCCGTAGTACCTCCAACTCCCACTGCACGCCGTAGCGGGTTG
>VXSV01000153.1:0-33302 GCA_009837815.1 Acidimicrobiia bacterium | reverse complement strand
CCCGAGCGTCCTGAGTCGTTTGCAGAGATCATGGCCGACCTCGACAGGATCGTGATGCCGGGGATCACCCACTGGCAGTCGCCCGGATGGTTTGCGTTCTTCCCCGCCAACTCGTCGCCTCCGGCGGTGCTGGGCGAGTTGGCGGCCGCCGGACTGGGCGTGCAGGGAATGCTCTGGGCCACCAGTCCGGCCTGCACCGAGGTCGAGGCGCAGGTGATGGACTGGCTGGTGGACCTGATGGGCCTCCCCCAGGACTGGAAAACCACCGGGCCCGGGGGCGGGGTCATCCAGGGGACCGCCTCGGAGGCCACTCATCTGGCGGTGGTCATCGCCCGCCATCTGAAGTCCCGTCAAGTCGCTGCCGACGAGATGGTCGCCTACACCTCCGCCCAGGCTCACTCCTCGGTGGAGAAGGGAGCGCGGGTGGCAGGAATCGGCCACCTTCGGCTGGTGGAGACCGACGAGACTCAGGCCATGTCCCCCGCGGCCCTCTCCTACGCGGTGGCCGCCGACCGGGCGGGCGGCCTCACTCCCGCGTTCGTGGCTAGCACCGTGGGCACCACGGGAACCACCGCGGTCGATCCGGTGCGGGCCGTCGGCGAGATCGCCCGGACAGAGGCAATGTGGCACCACGTGGACGCGGCTTTCTCGGGAACCGCCATGATCTGTCCCGAGTTCCGTCACTATCAGGACGGCCTGGAGTTGGTGGACAGCTATGTCTTCAACCCCCACAAGTGGATGTTTACCAACTTCGACTGCTCGGCCGCCTACTTCGCCGACCGCCGTCCGATGATCGACGCCCTGAGCATCACTCCCCCATACCTTCGCAACCAAGCCACCGAAGCAGGGGAGGTGATCGACTACCGAGACTGGCAGGTGCCGCTGGGGAGGCGCTTTCGGGCCCTGAAGCTGTGGTTCGTGCTCCGCTCCTACGGCGCCGAGGGGATCAGGGCGAAAGTCCGAGAGGACGTTCGCCTGGCGCGGTGGCTGACCGAACAAGTCGAGGCCCATCCGAGTCTCGATGTGGTGGCGCCGACCACCTTTTCGCTTGTCTCGTTCCGCCATTCCGGAAGCGACGAGGAGACCACCCGACTGGCGGAGGGGATCAACCTCTCCGGCTGGGCGTATGTCACCGCCTCGGTGTTGGACAACCGACCCTTCATCAGGGTCTCGATCGGCCAGACCAACACCACCGCCCGCCACGTCCGTCGTCTTTGGGAACTGATCGACCGGCTATCGAAGGAGCATGTATGACCAAGGGGACCGAGACCAGCGCCAAGGTGGTGATGATCAACCCAAACAGCACCGAGTACATCACCCGGCAACTCGCCCAGGCGGCCGCGGAGACGCCCGGGTGGGGACTGGAGGTGGAGGTCATCACCAGCCACGGGGGGCCGCAGGCCATCTCATCAGACCAGGACGTGGTGGATGCGGCGTTCCCGATGATCGAGCGGCTGAGGGAGCACCCGGCCGATGCCTACGTGGTGGGATGCTTCTCCGACCCTGGCCTGGCCCAGGCTCGCCAGGAGCTCGACGCGCCGGTGTTCGGGATCGCAGAGTCCTCGATCCGGGTCGCCCGGGACATCTCGCCGGCGATCGGGATCATCGCCGGAATGCAAGGGGCCATCCCCCGCCACACCGTCTACTGGGACAAACTGGGTGCCTTGGACGACATAGTCGGAGAGATCGCCTGCGGACGGGGGGTCTTGGACCTGGAGAGCGAGGATGCCTACCAGGACGTGCTGGCCGCCGGGGCCCGGTTGCGAGAAGTCGGCGCCGAGGTGTTGGTGCTGGGCTGTGCGGGCATGACTAAGATGGCCGACCGGCTCTCCGGAGACCTGGGGGTTCCGGTGGTTGAACCCTGCCGCGCCGCCCTGCAGAGAGCCGCCGAAGCACTGGCAAGAGCATCCGATTCTCCAACCACGTGAACCCGATCTCTCATCCTCACCCCACCCGCCTCAAGGCGGTCACCGTGGACGCCGGCGATCCCAACCGGCTGGCCGAGTTCTGGGCCTTTGCTCTGGGATATGTTCTTCAGCCCCCGCCCCAGGGCTTCGAGACCTGGGAGGCCTTCGCGGACGCTTTGAACCTGTCCGCCGAGGAACGGGAGCGATACGGGGCCGTAGTCGACCCTGAAGGGGTCGGCCCCCGGATCCTCTTTCAGAAGGTGCCGGAGGGAAAGGCGGTAAAGAACCGGTGGCACCTGGACATAGACGTGGTGGACCCATCCCTACCCGAGGACCAGCACGACCTGGACCGGGAAGCCAAGATCGCGGCCTTGGTGGAGAGAGGCGCCACCGAGATAGAGCGCTTCGACGAACCGGTGGGGAAGTGGGTGGTGATGACCGATCCCGAGGACAACGAGTTCTGCGTCCTGGGCGCCTGAGCAAACCGCGACAAGTTGACAGGGGCCTGTCCGGATGCCGCCGGCGGTCGGGAAAACCCCTATCCGGCGACGGGGGTTCTGATCATGATCGGAAAGCGCTCGAAGTCTATGTCGAATCAGCCACGATCATCGGCGCCGGCCCCGTATACGATGTCCCGGATCGTCGGCCAGTCTCCCTCATCTATGCCCGGTGAGATGCCTTGGCCTCCGGATGAGAGAGCGGGCGACCGATAAGACCTGGCATTGAGCCGGGCCAACCCATTCCGCAACCCTCTTTCGATGATCGACCGCAGGGTGACACCCTCTCGGGTTGCGGTGACCTTGGCTCGCCGCAACAACGCATCGGGGAGTTCGATGGTTGTGCGCATATGTGTGAGTTTATGTCTCCCCACACTTCGCAGGTTGATCACGGTGACCGGAGCAGGAGTTGCGCCCGCCGCGGATGTTCATCGCTAGCCTGCCTCTGATGGCAACGCTTTCCGCCAAGGCGGAGCGCAACCGGACCGCCGCGACATACACGCTGGTCGCCGTGGTGGGAATCTCGGTGCTGCCGCTTGTAATGGTGATGGTGGGGGCGCCCGACAGCCCGCTGCTGTTCGGCGCCTTCCTGTCGGTCGGCACGTCCGTGGGGTCGCTGGCTTTCCTGGCCGGCAGGTACCGTGCGCAACTGCGGGACCGGAACATCCTGGCCCTGATCAGGAGGAACCTGGCGAGTTGGCCGATTCTCTTCGTCCTGGGCGGCACGTTCGAGTTCACATTCTTCGCCTGGAGCACCAGGTTCGTCGATCCTTCCGTGGCAACGATCCTGTGGGGAAGCTGGCCGATCATTTTCGTGTTCCTGCTCCGCCGGATCTTCAGCGGCAGCCGGGCGCGGCCCAGCCGCTACAAGAAGATCACCCCGTCGCTGGTGCTGCTCATGGTCCTCAGCCTGGTGGGCCTGGCCTTCGTCGTCCTGGCGCAGGCAAGCAAGCAGACCGGATTCGACTGGACATCGGACTCCTCCTGGGTCGGGTTCGTCTTCGCGGTGTTCAGCGGGGTGCTGATCACTCTCAACATTTTCTCCTTCTCATGGGCTGCGGACCTGGCCGCCAAGGCCGGAACCCTGAGGGTTGCCGGAGGGTCGCGGAACATGGAGTTGTTCTTCATGACGGTGGTGGTGTGTGTCTCCAATGCCTTCACCGCTCCGATCAAGGCGGGGTTCAGCCTTGCGGCGTCAGAGCCGATCCGGGTGGACGTGATACTGGGAGCCCTGATCATGGGCGGCACGCTGAGGGTGGGAAGTTCGCTGCTTTGGCGTCACGCCAACCAGATCACCCATGCTCTCGGGATCAACGCCATCGGCTACGGGGAACCGCTGTTCGGCGTGCTGTGGCTGGCCCTGTTCTGGGAAGTCGACATCTCCCGGGTCGACTACCTGGTGCTCGGGACATGTGCGATCATCGCCTCCAACATCCTCATCAACTCAGAAGTAGAGATCAGTCGGGGTTTCAAGTCGGCGATTCTGGCTATGTGGACGACAGGCGCGGTCGTCTATCTCAGAGACGAAGGCCCGCTGTGGGGAAGCGGGAGGTTCTTCGGCGTCCTGGCTCTGCTGGCCGGGGCGTACGCCCTGCTCCAGGCTCTCCGTTCCGCAACCGCATCTCCTCCCGCCGGGGGGAGACACGCCAAGGCCCCGCCGCCGTCTTCGGAGACGACGCCAAGTGGCGCCAGGATCTCGCTGATGGCCGACGGCGTCGCCCTTGCCCGGACGTTCACCATGGTCCTGTACGGTTCGATGGCGATCGTATTGACGATCATCGTCCGACCTGCGGTGACCGGATGGGTGGGGATGGCGGTGGAGATGTTCGCGGTCTCCTTCTGCACCGCCATCGCCGCCTCCGCCTTTCACACCTCCCGCCGGCCCCGGGGGGTTGATAGACCTCCCGGGGAGGCGGTGGTGAGCACGGAACCGCCGGCGGAGGGCAGCGGCCGGGAGCAGCGAGAACGCCGGATTTCGAACTGGACCAACGCCGCGGTGGCGACCGGAACCTATCTCTCCTTCCTGTATCTACTGTGGGATAAATGGCTGAACTGAACTCTCCGCGGGAAGGTCCTCTGCAGGGGGCCGCCCCCCATGCTGGCCATGGCCCGGTACCCGACCCGCTCGGCCCAGACGTTGACGGCGTCCGGGCGCTGCTCACGTAGACGGTCCGCTGCTTCCAAGAGTTCATCGCCCATAGCCCAAATGCCGGTCTCCACATCGATGCAGACGACTGTCCCGACGTGGTCCGCTTCCACCTGCGGCCGGATATCCCGCTGGTAGATCTCCCTGCCCAGGCGGGCAGTCTCCTCCTTCGACATGGTTGGCAGCCTGCGGTCTACAACCTCCCGTCCCGGCGATGCCATCTCCACATCCCTCATCGTAAGTCCCTCCTTCCAAAGGCGTCCTCGACACTGAACATTGTACCCGGCTCCCGAATTGTGAGACTGGCGGAACGCGCCGGACAAGCTCGGGGCGGCGTTCGGTTCCCCCCGTCAGGGGACCAGCGCCGCCGCGGCGTCACCGAAGAAGGTGGCTAGTCCCGGGAAGACTCCCACCACCAACACCACCACCAGCGCTATGCCCATTGCGAGGGAGAGAGGCCCGGTGGGACCGGTCTCGGTGTCCTCGGGGATCTCGTCGGGCGCTTGGTCGAACCAGGCGCTCTTCACCACCCGGGCGTAGTAGTAGAAGGCCACCACCGCGTTGACAGCGGCGATTACCGCCAGCCAGACGCCCGCCGGGCCGGTGGAGATCAGAACCGCCCGGAACATCACGAACTTGGCGAACCACCCGGCCAGGGGAGGCAATCCGGCCAAAGAGAGGAAGAACACCGCCAGCATCACCCCCAGACGGGGCGAGTAGGAGCCCAGGCCCCTCCAGTCGGCGATCTCGTAGCTTCCGATGCGCCGCCCGCCGGCGATCACCACCGCGAAGGCGCCCAGGTTCATCACCGCATATATGACCAGGTAGATGACGGTGGCGCCCAGGCCCTCGGACAGACCGTTCTCGGCAATCGCCCCTCCGGCGAAGGGGACCAGCATGAACCCGGCCTGGGCGACCGACGAGTAGGCGAGCAGGCGGATCAGATGAGACTGGCGCAACGCGGAGAGGTTGGCGACCGTCATGGAGACCGCGGCCATCAGCCACAGCGCCGGGCCCCAGAAGTCGGTGGCCGCCGGGAGCGCCAGGTAGATCACTGCCAGCATGGCCACGAACCCGGCCAGCTTGGAGGAGACCGAGAGATAAGCGGTAACCGGCGGAGGGGAACCCTGGTAGGTATCCGGCGCCCAGAAGTGGAAGGGAACCGCCGAGACCTTGAATCCGAACCCCACCAGGATGAGGAGCACCGCCAAGCCCAGCACCGGTTCGGAGGCCATGCCGCCCGTCGAGATCGCCTCCCGGATGCCTTCGAAGGAGAGTTCCCCGGTGAGACCGAAGAGGAGCGACATCCCATAGAGCATCAGGCCGGTGGACAGCACCCCGATTATGAAGAACTTGAGCGAGGCCTCGTTGGAGCGAAGGTCTCCCTTGCGCCACCCGGCCAGGAGGAACAGCGGCCCGGTGGTCAACTCCAGGGCGACGAACAGCACCACCAGGTCCCGCGCCGAGGTGAGGACCATCGACCCCAGCAGCGAAGACAGCAGCAGCAGGTAGTACTCGCCCTGGTAGTAGCGGTCGGACTCGATGTAGGAGACCGAGATCAGGAGCACCAGGTACCCCGCCACCAGGAAAACCCCCTTGAGCACCAACGCGAAGTCGTCCACCACATAGGACCCGCCGAACATCGAGTAGTTGTCGCCTGAGACCGCCATGAGGATCACCGGCACCATGGCCAGGGTGGTCCCCACCACGGCCAGCGCCGCCACCCAGTATTTGCGCTCCCGGGGGAGGAACAGATCGACGGCCAGCACCACCAGAAGCGCGGCGGCCACCACCACCTCGGGGGCGATGGCCAGCCAGTCGATCCGCGTCACTACCTAGCCTCCGACGGCCCGGAACGCCGTCTCCACCAAGCCCACCACCGCGTCGGTGGTCGCCCCCAGCACCAGCCTGGGGTAGACGCCCACCGCCACGATCAGCACTATCAGCGGCGCCCAGGCGGCCATCTCGTAGCGGTCGACGTCCTGGAATTCCTTCCCGGCCCACTCGGACGACGGTTCGCCCAGGTTGACCTTTTGGAGCATCCAGAGCATGTAGCCGGCGGTCAGGACCGTGCCGATTGCGCCGATCACCATGGCGGTGCGAAAGAAGGAGGTTGAGAGGCCCGGCAGCGGCTGGTAGGAGCCCAGGAGTGCCATGAACTCGCCCCAGAATCCGGCCAGGCCGGGCAGTCCCAGGCTGGCCATGGCGGTGAACCCGAGGATCCCGCCCATGACCGGCATCAGCTTGAGGTTGCCGCCCAGGCGCGACATCTCCCGGGTGTGGTAGCGGTGGTGGATGGAGCCTGCCAGGAAGAACAGGAGGCCGGTGATCAGACCGTGGGCCACCATCCCGATGATGGCGGCGTTGATCCCCACCTCGGTGAGGGTGGCGATGCCCAGCATCACGAACCCCATGTGCCCCACCGACGAAAAGGCGATCAACCGTTTGACGTCGGTCTGGGCCAAACACGCCAGGGACCCGTAGATGATCCCGATTACCGCCAGCACCGCGATGGCCGGCGCCCAGTCGCGGGCGGTGTCGGGGAGGATGGGGATGGCGATCCGGATGAACGCGTAGGAGCCGAGCTTCAGGAGGATGGCTGCGAGCAGCACCGATCCGACGGTGGGCGCCGCGGTGTGGGCGTCGGGGAGCCAGGTGTGGAAGGGCCACATGGGCACTTTCACCGCGAAGCCGAGGAACATCGCCCCGAACACCAGCCAGGCGAATGTGCCTTCGAAGAGGTGACCGCGTGCGATCAGCTCGGGAATGTCGAATGTGGATTGCTGTCCTCCCGACCCCGACTTGAAGTAGAGGGCCAGAAAACCCAGAAGCATGAAGGCCGACCCGAACAGGGTGAAGATGAAGAACTTGATCGCCGCGTACAGTCGGGTCTCTACCTCTTTTCGGAACCCGGGGATCTTCCGCATGGTGCGGTCTCCCCAGATTCCGATCATGAAGTACATGGGAAGCAGCACCAACTCGAAGAAGATGAAGAACAGCACCAGGTCCAGGGCCACGAAGGTCCCGTTCATCCCGGTGGCGAGGATCATCATCAGGATGAGGAAGGCCCGAGGGTTGCGGGGCTCGTCCCAGTGCTGCCAGGAATAGATCACGCACAACACCACCACCAGGGCCGACAGCACCAGGAGCGGCAGGCTGATCCCGTCTATACCTATGTGGTAGTTGGCGCCGATCGCGCTGATCCAGGGAACGTCGACCTCGAACTGGAATCCGGCGGCCGCCCCGAAGTCGAAGCGGGCGGCGACCACCACCGCCAGGATCAGGGTCACCACGCTCACCAGGAGCGTCCACTGCTTCACCGCCTCCTCTCGCTCCTTGGGGATGGCCAGGGCCACCAGCGCTCCCACCAGTGGGAGAAAGACGATCAGGCTTAGAGCCCAGCTTTCCAACAAATCCATTTATCAGTCTCCCATTCGGTATCTCATAGGACGAAAAGGACCACGACCGCCAGCAGCAGGAGACCCGCCACCAGCAGGCC
Organism: Acidimicrobiia bacterium; assembly: GCA_009837815.1. GTDB lineage: Bacteria > Actinomycetota > Acidimicrobiia > Spongiisociales > ZC4RG35 > Bin76. Next base: position 25,253 of record VXSV01000153.1, on the reverse strand, counting down.
AGCATACTGCTGGACCCGGCCGCTCTGAATCCGGCGAATCATGCCTCCCATTCCCGATGTGCCCCACGACAGCCCGTGTACCACCCCGTCGATGCCGTGCTGGTCGACCCCGCCGTACAACAGGCCGGCCAGGCGCTGACACAGCGCCCCGACCCCGTTCACCACCCCGTCGATCACGTAGTCGTTCACCCAGTTCACCGCCCGGGCGGCCGGTTGGCGGATCACCCACACCAGCCCCAGGGCGGCATGGTCGAGGTAGTACTTTTGGCGTAGGAGGGGGTAGAGCACCGGAACCTCCACCCGGTCCCGGTCAGTGCGATCGGCGGCGGGCGGACCGAAGGCCACCCAGCCCAGCCACAGGCCTGCCACGGCGGCGGCCAGACCGGCGGCGGCCAGACCCAGGTCGATGGCCTCGGCGTGGTGGTCGCCCATCGGCACGCTCCGCACCGATAGCCAGGAGGTGAAGTTGCCGATCCACGGCAGCTTCAGGCCGGGGATGTTCACCACCCCGGCCAGGACGGCGGGAACCGCAAGCGCCCAGAGGGGACGGGTCATGATCGGGGGCGACTCGTGAGGCTCGCCGTGGCCCCGGAACTCGCCGAAGAAGGTGAGGGCCACCGCCCTGGCCATGTAGAAGGCGGTCACGAAGGCGCCCGCCACCGCGATCCACATCACCACGGTGTAACCCTCGTAGCCGAGGGTGGCCAGGATCTCGTCTTTGGACCAGAACCCCGACAGGGGGAAGACGCCGGCCAGCGCCAGGGCGCCCATCACGAAGGTGCGGTAGGTGTCGGGCATGTGGCGGCGCAGGCCCCCCATGTCGGACATATTGTTGGAGTGCACGGCGTGGATAACCGATCCGGCTCCCAGGAACAGGAGCGCTTTGAAGAAGGCATGGGTGAAGAGGTGGAACAGCCCGGCGGTGTATCCTCCGGCCGCCACCGCGGTCATCATGTAGCCCAGTTGGCTGACCGTGGAGTAGGCCAGGACCCGCTTTATGTCGTCGGCCACCAGGGCCAAAAGGCCCATCCCGAACAGCGTGACGGTCCCCGCGGCAATCATCCAGGGCCGGGCGGCGGTGGCCAGTTCCTGGTAGAGGGGGAAGGTGCGGGCCATCAGGTAGATCCCGGCGGTCACCATGGTGGCGGCGTGCATGAGGGCCGAGACCGGAGTGGGTCCGGCCATGGCGTCGGGGAGCCAGATGTGGAGGGGGAACTGGGCGCTCTTTCCCATCGCGCCGAAGAACAGCAGCAGACCGGCCGCCACCGCCACGGGTCCCAGCGCGGCGCTGTGCTCCGCGGCCGCCGAGGCCAGGTCCCAGAAGTGGAAGGAGCCGAGCGTGATCCCGATGATGATCACCCCGATCACCAGGCCCACGTCGGCCACCTTGTTGGTGTAGAAGGCTTTCATTGCCGCCGACGAGTTCTCCTTCAGCTCCCAGTGGTGGCCGATCAGGAGGTAGGAAGCCAGGCCCACCCCCTCCCAGCCAATGATCAACTGCACCAGGTTGGGGCTTCCCACCAGCACCAGCATCGACCCGGCGAACAGCGACAGGGCGGCGAAGAAGAAGGTGACCCTGACCTCCCCCTTCATGTAGCCGTGGGCGTAGATGAACACCGCCAGTCCCACCGCCGCCACCACCCAGTACATCATGATCGACAGGCCGTCCACAATCCATCCCAACTCGAAGACCAGACCACCACCCACCGATGCGATCTCGAGGCTCCGTTCATACAGGACTCCGGAGTCGCCCATGTTCAGCAACAACAGGGCCGACGACCAGACCAAGTTGAAGGCCATGGCTCCGATCGCCACCTCGGCCCCCTGGTGTCTCATCCGCTTTCCGAAGAGGACGATCACCAAGAAGGCCAGTATGGGCCCGATCAGCATCAAGCCGGCCCACTCCGAGAAGATACCGCCGGTGGTCGCCACCGCGGCGGCGCTCTCCGCGGCCAGATGGGGGCTTGCGCTCACACCCATTTTCACCAGCGCATCAGGTTCAGCTCGTCCACGTTTGCCGAGCGCCGGTTACGGAAGATCAGGAGGATGATGGCCAGGCCGATCCCCACCTCGGCGGCGGCGATGGTGATGATGAACACCGCCATGATCTGCCCGAGCGCCTCGGCGGTCTGCCAGAGGGCGTCCAGGGCCACCAGGTTGATGTTCACCGCGGCCAGCATCAGCTCGACGGACAAGAGCACCATCACCGCGTTGCGGCGCACCAAGAGTCCGTACACCCCCATGCAGAACAGCAGTGCCGCCAGGATCAGGAATTGGTTGAGGATCACCTGGACTCTCGCTCCTTTTCCTCTGCCGGACTGAGGTCTCGGCGGGCGATGGTTATGCCTCCCACCAGGGCGGCCAGCAACACGAATCCCACCACCTCGAAGGGGAAGACAAATCGGCCCAGGAGCCCTTCGGCCAGCACCGAGGTGGGCGTGCCGGCGGTGACACTGTCCAGAGTCGTGTCCCCCCACTGGGAGACCAGGCCCCACAACAGCAGGATGAAGAGGGCGGTCGAGACCAGCACGGCGGGCAGGCGGCGCCCGTGATCGACCTCCGCTTCGTCGCGGCCGGTGGGGGCGCGGGTGATCATGATCCCGAACAGGAACAGCACGATCACCGCGCCTATGTAGACCAGGACCAACACCCAGGCCAGGAACTCGGCGGCCAGCAGCAGGAATATGGCGGCGGTCCCGGCCAGGGCGGCCACCAGGAACAGGGCGGCGTGGACCACGTTCGGGGAGGTGACCACTCTAAGGCCCGAGACCGTGGTGGCCAGCGCAACCGCCAGGAACACCCAGTTGATCGGCTCGGCCGCCCAGTCCTCGAAGCCCATCTACCGCTCCAGGGCCGGGGCGGGGGGCACGGTGCCCAGCCAGTCGAAGAGGCGGTCCTGGTCATGGAGCATCGCACCCATCTCGGTCTCCGAATACTCATAGTCGGGGCTCCAGAACAGGGCGTCGAAGGGGCAGACCTCCACGCAGATCCCACAGTACATGCACAGGGCGTAGTCGATGTCGAAGCGATCGAGGGTGGCGCGCACCCGGGGCCGCCCTCCGGGCCGCGACGGCGGACGCTCCTCTTTGTGGCCCTCGATGTAGATGCACCAGTCGGGGCACTGGCGGGCGCACAGCATGCACACCGTGCAGGCCTCGGGCTCCAGGGCGATTACTCCCCTCGCCCGGGGGACGGGGGTCTCCTTCACCTTGGGGTAGTTGACGGTGACCGGGCGTGTGAAGAGGGTGCGGAGGGTTACCTTCAGTCCCTTGAGCAGTCCGACGCCGGGAACGGAGAGCTTCATCAGTTTCATCTAAAGCACCACCTTCAGGACGCCGGTGACGATGATGTTGGCCAGGGAGATGGGGACCAGCCACTTCCAGGCCAGCGTCTGGAGCTGGTCTTCCCGGAAACGGGGGAAGGTCCAGCGGAACCAGATGCTGACGAACACGAAGAGTGCGATCTTCCCCAGGAGCACCAGGGGTCCCACGAACTGGAGTATCGAGTCGGGGACTCCGGGGACCCAGTAGCCGCCCAGGAACAGGGTGGCCGCGATCGCCGAGAGGGTGAACATGTTGGCGAACTCGGCCAGGAAGAAGAACAGGAACCGAAAGCCCGAGTACTCGGTCAGATACCCCATGACCAGTTCGGATTCGGCGATGGGCATGTCGAAGGGTATCCGGGACAACTCGGCGAGGCTGGCGACGAAGAACACCCCCAGCCCGACGGCCTGGACGATCACGAAGGGCATCCCCAGGCTCCATCCGGCCTCGGAGAACCAGGAGATCTGCGCCTGGACGATCCCGTCGAGGCTCATGGTGCCCGCCAGGATCACCACTCCCACCACCGCCAGCACCAGCGGCAACTCATACGCGATCAACTGCCCGGCGGCCCGGAGGCCTCCCATCAGGGAGTACTTGTTGCCCGACGACCACCCGGCCATCAGCACCCCGATGGTGCCGATCGACGAGATGGCCAGGGCGTAGAAGATGCCCAGGTCGAGGTTCTGGGGGGTCAGGCCCGGCCCGAAGGGAATCACCACGAACAGCCCCACCGTGCCCACCATCACCAGCACCGGGGCCATCTTGAACACCGGGCGGTCGGCGTTGTCGGGGACCAGGTCCTCTTTCTGGAAGAACTTCACGCCGTCGGCGATGAGCTGTGCCCAACCGAACCGGCCACCTGCGAAGTAGGGCCCGATCCGGCTCTGCATGTGGGCGGAGATCTTCATCTCCGCATACCCGATCGCCATCCCCATCACCGGGATGATGGTGGCCACCACCAGCAGCCAGATCGCCAAAGCCAGCCAGGGACTCACGGTCGCCCACCCCTCGCGGGGGTCCCCCGAAACTGGGAAACTTTTCGGCCGGTCGTCGAGAAAACCCGCCCTTGGGGGTTGAAAGTGTCACCGCCCCGATCCACACTTACAGCAGTCACAAACACCTCCCGGCCCGAGCAGACGTCCCCGGACCGCATGAAGGTCACACTCCGAACCCGGCATCCGGCCCCCAACCCGGCCCCGGACACCCGCGTTCGACCCACGGAAAGGCGGTGGCGGGGGAGGGCCCATAGGCCGGGAGAGCCGTGGCGAATTTCGCGAGATAGCGGGTGTGAATTCGGCTTGCGGGGAGTTGTGGAGGGCTTCATCTGTCGACGTCTCCCAGGACGAAGTCCAGCGATCCCAGGATGGCGATTATGTCGGGAACCAGCGTCCCCTCCAATACCCAGGGCAGGATAGAGATGTTGGAAAAGGACGCCGAACGGATCTTGAGCCGGTAGGGACCCAGGCCCCCGTCGGAGACCACGTAGTACCCCATCTCCCCCTTGGGGTTCTCGGCCCGCACGTAGATCTCACCGGCAGGCACCTTGATGATGCGGGGCACCTTGGCCTGCAGCGGTCCCGATGGAATGGCGTCGACGGCCTGGCGGATGATGGAAGCCGACTGGCGGATCTCCTCCAGGCGGACCCACCAGCGGTCCCAGCAGTCGCCGTTCTCTCCGGTGGGAATCTCGAAGTCGAACAGGTGGTAGGGCAGGTAGTCGGAGACCCTGCGAAGGTCGAACGGCACCCCCGAGGCCCGGAGGATGGGTCCGGACACGCCGTATGAGAGGGCCACCTCCGGTGGGATGACCCCGATGTCCTTGGTGCGGGCCAGGACGATCTCGTTGCCCGCCACCAGGTCCTCCAGTTCGTCGGCGGTCGACAGCACCCGGTCCATGGCGTCCCGGGTCTCCGACAGGAAGCCGGCAGGCAGGTCCTGGATGGTCTTACGAGTAACCGGCCCCGCTCCCACCGCCGGTTTCACGCCGCCAATCCGGTTGAAGTTGGGATGGAACCGCCCGCCGGTGACCGACTCGATCAGATCGAGCACCCGTTCGCGGTCCCGCAGAGCGAAGAACAGCGGAGTGGCCGCCCCCAACTCCAGGGGGTAAGAGGCCTGGAAGATCAGGTGTGAGGAGATGCGGGCCATCTCGGTGAGAATCAGGCGGATGAACTGGGCCCGATCGGGGGGCTCCACTCCCATCAGCCGCTCGGCCGCCACCATGAAGGGAATCTCGTTGGCATACCCCGACACCCAGTCGATCCGGTTGATAAGGGCGGTGATCTGGGGATAGTTCCGCACCTCGGCCAGCTTCTCATAACCCCGGTGCATGTAACCGATCACCGGCTGCACGTCGAATGCCCTCTCCCCGTCGACCTTGGCCACCAGACGCAGCACCCCGTGTGTCGAAGGATGCTGGGGACCGATGTTGAGAGTCATGTCGGGAGTCTCCAGTTCGACGGAGACCGCCGCTCCCGAGAGGTGGCGGACCATGTCGGGGGCCATGGTCATTTCATCCGCCCCCCGCGACTTCGGGCATGTCCTCGACGTCCACCTCTCCCGGCCAGGGCTTCACTTCCCGGCTGAGCAGGGGGAAGGACTTGAGCAGCGGATAACCCACGAACCCGTTGGGGAGGTAGAGGTTCTCGGGCCGGGGATGGCCGGCGAAGTTGATGCCGAACATCTCCCGGCACTCCCGCTCATGCCAGTCCGCCCCCGGGTAGACATCTATCAGGCTGTCGACCGTGGGATCGGTCGCCTCCAGGTCGGTCGAGAACACCACCAACTCCCCGGCGGTCACGTCCGAGACCGCGCACAGAAGCTCGAATCGCTCGGTCACCTCTGCCGACAGAGGGTCGCCGACCTGCGGATCGTTGGCCCAGTGCACGGCCGAAAGCCAGGAGAAGAAGGACAGCCCCAGATCGTCCCGGGCGATCCGCAACGCCTCGGCCCACCGGTCGGCCGCCACCCCCACCTTGGCGGTCTCCAGGGCTTCCAGCACCAACCCTCCCACCGCCTCGGCGGCCCGATTTGCCAGGGAGTTGTCCTCCCCGGAACCCTCGGCATCTGCCATCTCCACCTCAGACGGGCCGGCGGTCACGGTGATTCCACTTCTCTTTGATGTCCTCGTTCTTGATCTTCTCCTGCAATAGAATGATGCCGTCCAACAACGCTTCGGGCCGGGGAGGACAGCCCGGCACGTACACGTCCACCGGGATGATCTGGTCGACTCCCTTGGTGACCGAATAGGAATCCCAGTAGGGGCCTCCACAGTTGGAGCACGATCCCATGGAGATCACGTACTTGGGCTCGGGCATCTGTTCGTAGAGCCGCTTCACCGCCGGGGCCATCTTGTCGGTGACGGTTCCCGCCACCACCATGAGATCGGCCTGCCGGGGCGAGGCGGGCAGCGGAATGATGCCGAACCGCATGAAGTCGTAGCGGGGACCGGAGGCCGCCATCATCTCGATGGCGCAGCAGGCCAGCCCGAACTGGAACATCCACAGCGAATACCGCCGGGACCAGTTGAGCAGCCAACTGACCGGCTTGATGGGAACCCCGAACCGCTGGATCACTCCCACCGCAGGACTCCCTTCTTGATGGCGTAGAACAGACCCTCCACCAGGGTGAGCATGAAGATGATGATCGCCACCAGGCCGAACACCCCGAGATCCTCGGCCAGGATAGCCCAGGGGAAGATGAAAGCCGCCTCCACGTCGAAGATCACGAACAGGAGGCCGAACACGTAGTAACGCACATATGTCTGGCTCCACTCCTCCCCAACCGGGTCGACCCCGCATTCGTAGGTGAGTTTCTTGGCGGCGGTCGGCTTATGGGGCCGCAGAATCGAAGCGACACCCAGCATGACCAGCACCAGCACCACCCCGAGAAGGGCAAAGGCAGCCACGAACAGATAGTTCTCGAAATAAGAGGTCATGCGCGAATACTTGAAGCAGGCACCCGTTTGTCAGTATAGAAAACCCAAACGCCCCCCAAAGACCACCCCCGCGCACTCCGCGCATCTCCGGATAGGCGGGCGGCGGCCGGGCGGACACCCTCTTTCGGCGGCGGCGCATACCGGCGGATCGGCGCCCCGCAAAGTCCGAAAATCCTGTAAGATCGCCAACCATGAGGAAGCCCAACATCGTCCTGATCATGGCGGACCAGTTGGCGCCCCATTTCCTGCCCAGCTACGGCCACCGGGTGGTGGTGGCGCCCCACATCTCCCGCATGGCCGACGAGGGCGTCACCTTCGACTGGGCATACACCAACTCTCCGCTTTGCGGCCCGTCGCGGTACGTGATGATGACCTCCTGCCTGCCGGCGCGGATAGGCGCATGGGACAACGCCGCCGAGTGGTCGGTCGAGATACCCACGTTTGCTCACTACCTGGCCGACCGCGGCTATCTGACCTGCCTGTCGGGCAAGATGCACTTCATCGGCCCCGACCAGTTGCACGGGTTCGAAGAGCGGCTGACCACCGACACCTATCCGGCCGACTTCGTATGGCATCCCCGCTGGGACCAGCCCTATGAGAGACAGGACTGGTTCCACACCATGAAGGTGGTGATCGAGGCCGGGAGCACCCTGGCTGCGGTGAACATCGACTACGACGACGAGGTGACCTTCCGGGCACAGCGATGGATATACGACCGGGCGCGGTCCAGCGAACGGCCCTTCATGCTCACCATCTCCTTTATCCAGCCCCATGACCCCTACCTGGCCCGGCCGGAGACCTGGAACCTGTACGAGGACGACGAGATCGACATGCCGGTCACCACGTACGAGCAGGCGCCGCCGGACCCTCACAGCGACCGGCTCCGGTGGTCGATCGGGGCCTCCGACATCGTCCTCTCCGAGCAGCAGATCCGGGCGGCCCGCCGGGCCTACTACGCGTCGGTCTCGGACTTCGACCGGCGGGTGGGTCTGGTGCGACAGGCCCTCGATGAGACCGGCCTGGCCGACGACACCATCGTTGTCATCACATCCGACCACGGGGACATGCTCGGCGAACGGGGAATGTGGTTCAAGATGAGCTTTCTGGAGCGTTCGGTGCGGGTGCCGCTGATCTTCTGGTGCCCCGACCGGCTCAAACCCCGCAGGGTGACCGAAGCGGTCTCGCTGGTGGACCTGGGACCCACCTTGGTGGGGCTGGCCACCGACCGCGCGGACATCGACTATCCCACCCGACTGGACGGAAGGGCCCTCCTCCCCCACCTGTACGGCGACCACGGGCACGACGAGGTGATCGGCGAATACTACGCTGAAGGCGCCCTCAACCCGATGTTCATGGTCCAGCGGGAGGGCGCCAAGTACGTGGTTTCCGAGGGGGATCCCGACCAGGTGTTCAACGTGAAGGCCGATCCGGAGGAACTCTCCAACCTGGCCGGGACCGAGGCGACGTTGGCCGGGGTGAAAGAGGAGATCTCGGAGCGGTGGGACAGCGCGCAGCTCACCGATCAGGTGGTGGAGAGCCAGCGCCGCAGGGCCTTCGTGAGCCGGGTGATGCGAACCCAGGGGATCAGCTGGGACTTCACTCCAAGGTTCGGCGGCGAAGACCTCTACATCCGCAGCCATCTGCCGATCGGGGTCCTGGAGGAACAGTCCCGCTTCCCTCGCTACAAGCCCCCGGACTCCGGTTGATCCGTATCCGCATCGGGCGATGGACGGCCACGACTTCCTGATCATCGGGGGAGGGTCCGCCGGATGCGCCCTCGCCAACCGACTCAGTGCCGACCCGTCGGCCCGGGTGCTGGTGCTCGAGGCGGGACGCCCCGACTACCGCTGGGATGTGTTCATCCATATGCCGGCCGCGCTGACCTACCCGATCGGGTCGAAGTTCTACGACTGGAAGTACGAATCGGAGCCCGAGCCCCACATGGGGGGCCGGAGGGTCTATCACGCCCGAGGCAAGGTGCTGGGCGGCTCAAGTTCCATCAACGGGATGATCTTCCAGCGGGGCAACCCCATGGACTATGAGAAGTGGGCGGCCGAGCCGGGGATGGAGCGCTGGGACTACGCCCACTGCCTTCCCTACTTCAAGCGCCTGGAGACCACCTTGGCCGGCGTCGACGAATACCGAGGAGGCGAGGGACCGCTGATCCTCGAACGGGGCCCCGCCGAAAACCCACTGTTCGAAGCGTTCTTCAAAGCCGGAGAGCAGGCGGGGATTCCCACCAGCACCGACGTGAACGGCTACCGCCAGGAGGGCTTCGCCGCCTTCGACGCCAACCGCCACCGAGGCCGCCGCCTGAGCGCCTCCCAGGCCTACCTGCGCCCGGTCATGGACCGCCCCAATCTGTCGGTGGTCACCCGGGCGCACATCACCCGGATCCTCTTCGAGGGGCGCAGGGCCACCGGAGTCGAGTACCGCAAGGGCCGGCGGCTCCGGCGGGCCCGGGCGGCCGAGGTGATCCTGTGCGGGGGGGCCATCAACTCGCCGCAGACGCTGATGCTCTCTGGCGTCGGGCCCGCCGAGCACCTCCGGTCCTTGGGCTTGGAGGTGGTGGCGGACCTGGCAGGGGTCGGACAGAACCTGCAGGACCACTTGGAGGTGTACATCCAGCACGCCTCGAAGCAACCGGTGTCCCTCCAGCCCTATCTGGCCAGGTGGCGGATGCCCTGGATCGGGCTGCAGTGGCTGTTCCGCGCCGGCCCGGCCACCAGCAACCACTTCGAGGGCGGCGGCTTCGTTCGCAGCAACGACCGGGTGGCCTATCCCAACCTGATGCTCCACTTTCTGCCGGTGGCGATCCGCTACGACGGGTCGGTCCCCGCCCGGGGACACGGCTACCAGGTGCACGTCGGCCCGATGTTCTCCGACGTGCGGGGCTCCATCACGCTCCGTTCGGCCGATCCCTTCGAAAAACCGGCGCTGCGCTTCAACTACCTCTCCACTCCAGACGACCGCCGCGAGTGGGTGGAGGCGGTCCGCACCGTCCGCCACATCCTCGGCCGGCCGGCCTTCGAGCCCTTCGACGCCGGGGAGCTGTCGCCGGGTCCGGGGGTGCAGACCGACCAGGAGATCCTCGACTGGGTGCGGAGGGACGCCGAGACCGCCCTCCACCCCTCCTGCACCGCCAAGATGGGGACCGACGAGATGGCGGTGGTGTCGCCGGACACCCTCCGGGTGCACGGAGTCGAAGGACTACGGGTGGTGGACGCCTCGGTGATGCCCACCATCACCAACGGAAACATCTACGCGCCGGTGATGATGATCGCCGAGAAGGCCGCCGACGCCATCCTGGGCAACACCCCCCTGCCGCCCGAAGAAGTGTCCTGGTACCGCCACGGGTAGACGAGACCCCACCGAAAAGAGAGCACGTTGGGAGGTGGGTCTCCCCTCTTCTTTCGCGCTTTCGAAGTATTTCGGAGACATAGGCACTCGGTATTGTCTCACCTGTGATACACTGAGAGGGTGACTCAGGTGACTATCAGAGACCTCCGCAACAAGGGCGGAGCAATCATCGAGCGGGTGCTGGCGGGTGAAAGCCTTACCGTGACGCGATCCGGGCGTCCTGTCGCATCACTCCGCCCGCTTCCCCGCAGAGGACCTGATCCGGTGACCTTGCTGGACCGATGGCGCCACTTACCTCACCTCGATCCAACCGCCCTCCGACAGGACATCGATCAGACCATCGACCCGTCGCTGTGACCTCCACCGAAAGCGGCGCGGGCATACTCGACACCAGCACGGTGATACTCCTTCCGAGGTTGTCCGACCCCGGGGCGCTGCCTGCAGCACCCACCATTACCGCGATCACACTGGCCGAGCTGTCCGTGGGGCCGCTGGTCGCGTCCACCCACACCGAGCGGGGTCGGCGTCAGGCTCACCTCCAGCAGGCAGAGTCCGACTTCGACGTCCTGCCCTTCGACCAGGCGGCGGCCAGAGCGTTCGGTAGGGTCGCCTCCGACCTTCGCAAAGCGGGTCGGAAACCCTCCGCCCGGGCCTACGACGCCCTCATCGCCGCCACTGCCATCTCCAGAGGTCTCCCCCTCTACACCACGAATCCGGAAGACTACGCGGCCATCAGCGGACTTGATCTGATCCCGGTGCCCCACCCGGATCATTGAGGAACTCCGGCCTCCGGGTATCGACCACCAACCAGGCCTCTGGGCATCAAGCCTACGGCTTGGGGAAACTCGAATGACCCCGAACTCAGTCCCTCCCCGACCGGACCCATGGCACTCAGGAAACCGGCCGTCACCTTGAAATCGGCGTTAGCTTGACTGCCATGGAGCGGATAGGACCTGGGTACGCGGGCAACAACCTGGTCAACCTGGTGGCGGAGTTGGAGCGCCGTCTCACCGGGCATTCCCCTACCAGGGAACTCCGTTCCGACCTTTCCGCACTGATCCCGGCCGCCCGCAATTACCTGCTGGTGGTCTTCGACGGATTGGGGGCCGGCCAACTGGCCCACCCCGAAGCCTCCGCCTTGGCGGGGTGTCGCCGGGCGATCCTGGAGGCGCCCTTCCCGACCACCACCACCGTGGGCCTCTCGTCGATTTGCACCGGCCTCACTCCCCTCCGGCACGGGGTGATCGGATACCGGCAGTGGATGCCCGACCTTCAGAAGGTGGTGAGCCTGCTGCGCTGGACGGACCTCTCTGGACGGCACGTCCGCTACGACACCGCCTCGTTCCTTCCCGCTCCCAACCTTTGGGAGAGGCTGTCGGGCCGCCAGGTCCGGGGCATGGCTGTCCAGCCGGCCGCCTTCTTCGACACACCTCTCACCAGGATGCTCTACCGCGGAGCGGAGATGCGCGGCTACGCCTCGCCGTCGGAGGTCGATCCGGCCTATCTCTTCACCCGCTCGAAGCGGACCCTGGCGATGGTGTACCACCACGCGTTGGACGTAGCGGCGCACGAAGCCGGACAGCTTTCGGATTCTTACCGTCTGGCAATGGCGGGCGCTGACCGGCTCTGGGGGCGGCTGGCCGGCCGACTTCCCTCCGACACGGTGATGGTGGGCACCTCCGAACATGGCCACTGCGACATCCCCCAGGAGGGAAAGTTCATCCTGAAGAAGACCGACACCGAGGGTCTGCGCTGGTGGGGGGACAGCCGGGCGCTTATGCTCAGCGGCCCTTCCCACCGGATCGAGGCTCTGGCGGAGAAGACCGGAAGCAGGATGATCGCCCCCGAGGCGCTGCGGACCTTGCTGGGCCGAGGAAGACCCCACCCCGACCTGGAGGCCCGCATGCCCGATGCCCTGTTGCTTGCCCGGGACGGCACGGGGATCTTCCCCAGAGGCATGGACGCCAAAAAGACCGGCCACCACGGCGGATTGACTCCGGTCGAAGCGCAGATCCCCCTGTTAGTCCATGAATAGGAGCCGGCCACCGGCACAAAGCCCTTTGGCGGTACACGGCTACCCACTTGACAGATCCCAATGTAGTCACTACACTGATTAGAGGTGACTACATGAACGTAGGCATTCGAGAACTCAAGGCCGGACTCTCAGAGTACGTCAAAAGGGCCGGCAGGGGGCAACAGATACTCATCACCGATCGCGGCCGACCGGTAGCCCGCCTAGTGAGTCTAGGTGGGATCTCGATGGTTGACCGGGGCATCGAAGAGGGTTGGATCACCCCACCGTTGCAAGGGGGCCTGAAACCCATCGAGCGCTACAAGGCTTCCAGAACCATCTCCGAGGTGCTGGATGAAGACCGCGGATGACCCTTTATGTGGACACCAGCGCCCTAATGAAACGGTATATCTCCGAACCGGACTCGGACCTCGCCGAGCACCTGATGGGCTCCGACCCGGTGCTGGTTACCTCCCGACTCACCGAGATCGAACTGCGCCGCAATCTCACCCGGCTCCTCAGAGGGGATAACCTGATTCGCGCCCGCCGCCAGGTCCAATCCGACCTGCACAGCTTTGCTGTCATAGCCCTCGACGCCGTCACCTGCAACGAAGCAGCGCGACTGGCCGAACTGACGGTTTGCCGCTCACTCGATGCATTACACATAGCCGCCGCTCGCCGCGCCGGCAATGAAACCACTTTCCTGACCTTTGACATACGCCAGGGACAAGCGGCGCGGTCTGCGGCCATGACCGTCATCGGCGTGTAGCCCGCCGGCGGTTTCCCTCCGCCGTTGGCCGTACGGAGTTGTCGTCACAGGACGTTGATACATTTCGGTCATGACTTTTCCAGGACCTGACCTGCTTGGGCGAGGGGTGGTGGTAAGCGAGGGAAGCCCGTCGCCCCTCCAGTCAGTCCCGCGGGTCCTCGTCGACGAATCGGTGCTGTCCGGCCCGCAGGCTCTGGAGGAAGCGGTGGAGCGCCTGCACAGCCATTGGGTGGAACGGCGGCCGGTGACAGTGGAACTGGGAGTGGAAGCAGCCGAGTTGCGGCGGCCGGTGGTAGAGGAGAGGGCGCCGTGGATGCTCGGCCCCGGATACGTTCCCCTGCTCGAGAGGCTTCACTTCCTGGTTTGGGCCAACAACTGGGACGTGCGCGGGGCCGACCCCATCTGGTGGTGGAGCAGGAAGGCCGCGCGGCTGGGAGCGCGGCTCGGCGGACGAGCGGACATCGTCACCCCGCGGGGAATGCACGCCTGGGTCGACGGAGGCCCCCGGTCGCCTCTGGACATCACGGTGATCCATGCCCAGACCATCGAAGGCGGGCGGCTCGCCCTCCAGCCTCCCGCCACCACGTCCAGGGCCGATCTGGCCGGGGACCAGCGGGCGGCGGTGGAGCACCGGGCCGGGCCGGTCAGGGTGATAGCCCCGGCCGGATCGGGAAAGACCCGCACGCTCGGCGCCCGACTTCTTCACCTGGTCGACGACCGCGGCGTCGAACCGCAGTTCGTGACCGCCGTGGCCTACAACAACCGGGCCGCACGGGAGATGCGGCAACGTCTGCATCGCGACGACCTGAGTATCCGCACCATCCACTCTCTCGGGTGGGCGATCGTCCGCGACGTCCGGCCCGACGCCACCTTGCTGACCGAGCGGCAAGTCCGCACCAGATTGGAGACCTTGGTCCCCAAGCGGCCCCGCCCCAACACCGACGTCATCGGACCCTATCTGGAAGGCCTGGCCGAGATCATGATCGCGCTCGGGGACCCGGACGAGGTCGAGGGAAGCCGGAGCGACACCGAGGGTCTGGCCGGTCTGTTCCCCGCGTACCGGACCCTCCTTGCCCGGAGGAACGAGGTCGACTACAACGAACAGATCTACGGGGCCATCGAACTGCTGCTGGCTGACCCGGATCTCCGGAAACGCTGGCAGGTGCGTTGCCGGCATCTTCTGGTTGACGAGTTCCAAGATCTGACCCCCGCCTACCTCCTCCTGCTGCGACTGCTGGCCTCACCGGAGATGAGCGTGTTCGGAGTCGGAGACGACGACCAGACCATCTACGGGTACGCCGGCGCCGATCCGAGGTTCCTCATCGAGTTCGGCGAGTACTTTCCCGGCGCGGACGCCGGCGCCCTCACCGTCAATTACCGCTGCCCCTCCGAGGTGGTCGACGCCGCCTCCCGGCTGCTCTCCCACAACCGAATCAGGGTCCCCAAGACCGTCGCGGCCTTCGGGGACTCCGCCGAGGGGGGCTTTCGGGTCATCACCCCCGACCGGCAGGGGATGGCGGTGGAGCCGGCGGGCATCGTAGGCAAGTGGGTCGAGGACGGAGCGTCACCCCGGGACATCGCGGTCCTGGCCAGGGTCAACTCGGCGCTCCTCCCAATGCTGGCGGCGCTCGAGCGGGCCGGCATCCCTTTCCGTACCCAACTCGACGCGGGCCTCCTGGGACGGACCACCATGCGGGCCGCCCTGGCATGGATGAGGCTCGCACTGGACCCCGGGTCCATGAGCCGCCGGGACCTCCTGGAGGCGGTGCGGCGGCCCGCCCGGCGGATCAACCGGCTGGCTTCCGAGTTGCTTCCTTCGGGCAGCACTTCGATCCGGGAACTGGCCGCCCTCGGACGGGACCTGGACGAGCGGAGAGCAGCCACCTGGCGGAGGTTCGCCGCCGCCATAGAGGACGGAGCGCAGGTGGCCGCCCAAGGGGAAACCGGGCTTTTGCTGGACTATCTCTCCAGCGAAGTCGGGCTGGGCAGGGTCGCCCACTCCTTGGACTCCAAACGGGGCAGGGCCGATCGGTCCACCCACACCGACGACCTGGTGGCACTGCGTCGCACGGCCGCTGTGTACGAGGACCTGCCGACCTTCGAGACGGAACTGCGACGCCTCCTGAACCGGGGGCCGTCTCCACCGGCGGGAGTGACCGCCACCTCCGTCCACCGTGTGAAGGGACTGGAATGGGATCGGGTGATCGTATTCGGGGTCGACCAGGGCCTGATGCCCCATGTGCTGGCCGACGACGTGGAAGAGGAACGTCGAGTGCTCCATGTGGCGATCACCCGATGCCGCCGGGAGGTGGTGGTCGTGGCCGAGCGGGGCAGGGAGTCGCCCTTCATCCGGGAACTCGCCCGAAAGTACCGCCCGCCGCCGGTGGAGGTTCCCACCCTCCGAACCGATCCGCACCCGGAGACCCCGACGGCGGCGGAGCCCGGGACCCGAGGTGATGCGGCCAAGACCCCCGGACCGAGTGCCGCCGAAGCGGACGAACCGTACGACGCCGACCTCTATGAAGCTTTGAGGGAGTGGCGTCTCGGTGTAGCCCGAGAACAGGGCGTGGCCGCTTTCGTCGTCTTTACCAACCGGACCTTGGAGGAGATCTCCCGACTCCGGCCCCGCTCCAGAGCAGAACTCCTGGGAGTTCGGGGCGTGGGTCCCCTCAAGCTGGCCCGATACGGTCGTGACGTAATCACCATTGTCGCTGCCGCCGGCAAGAGGCCAACAGACCGGTCGGATGATCCTCCGGTCGGACCAAAGCAGCCGAGGCCCACCCAAGCCGCGCCGGAGCGGCCCCGGCACGCTTTCGGGGAGGACTCCGCTCTGCTCGATGCGCTGTGGGAGTGGCGGACCGCAACGGCCCGCCGCGAACAGGTCCCCCCATATGTCATTTCACGGAACGAGACGCTGGAAGAGATCTCCCGACTCCGGCCCAGGACCGAGGCCGAGCTCCTTGCGGTTCACGGAATCGGCCCCGCAAGGCTCGCCATGTATGGACGGGACATCCTCGAGTTGGTCGAGTCAAGCCGCCGAGCTGAGGATCGGTCCGGCAATGTCATCCACCGACGCCCCTAGCCTTATCTGGCGGAGACCTGCATGAAAGGGCCCGGTGATGCGCGACTACAACGCTTGGAACAATGAAGTAATCAAGGAATTCAGAGCCAACGGAGGATGGGCCGGCGGGCCGTTGAAGGGAATGCCTTTGCTGATCCTGTTCAACCACGGCGCCAGGACCGGCGCCCTGCGGACCAACCCGCTCGCCTACCAGAAGGTGGAGGGCGGCTACGCCATCTTCGGCTCCAAGGGCGGCTCACCCACCCATCCCGCCTGGTACCACAACCTGATGGCCAACCCGCAGGTCGAGATCGAGGTCGGCACCGAGACCTTCACCGTCCGGGCCCGGCTGACGGAAGGAGAGGAACGAGAGCGCATCTGGGCCCAACAGAAGCTCGACTTCCCGCAGTTCGCCGACTACGAGAAGAAAACCTCCCGCCAGATCCCGGTGTTGGTTCTCGAACCCGTGTGAAAACGCCCCGCCGCGGTGCGGGGGCAACACCCGTCGTAGGCTCGGAAGGGTGAGGTTGCTGACGTACGCTCTGGAATGTCGGTGAGTTCAGGCTCTTTCGGGTACGGACCAGGCTAAGGAGGGGATGTGCTGGAGGGCCTTGGCCCTGGGCAGTGGCATGTTTTTGACGGGCACGTCGATGATCACCGGAGCGGGGTGTTCGAGCGCCAGGGGGATCAGCCTGCTCAGGTCGGAAGGATCTTCCGCCCTCAGACCGACTGCCCCGAATGACTCGGCGAACCCCACAAAGTCCGGGTTGTGCAAGTCGGTTTCGTAGGTTCCGTCGAAGAACTCGTCGAGGTCCCGGGCCACATTGCCGAAGGAATCGTTCCTGAACACCACGGTCGTCAGGTTGATGCCGTACTTCATTGCAGTGGAGAGCTCGGACGAGTTGAACATGAACCCGCCGTCCCCGATGATGCACACCACCGGACGGTCGGGTTGCCCCACTTTGACGCCCAGGGCGGTCGGGAATGCGTAACCGAGGTTGAAGGAGTAACCCGAATCTATGTAGGTCTTGGGCTGATTCACCTGGAAGTGGGTGCGGGCGTAATAGCCGAACTGGGTGATTCCCCAGACCACGAAGGCATCGTCGGGGATAATGTCGCGGATCAACTGCAGGATCGGGTACTGGGGTTCGCGGTCCTGGATGTCGTAGTGGGCAATCAAGCGCCGCGCGGCTGTCACGGCTTCTGCAGGTGACGGTCGGTCTCCTGCCCCGGCTTCGTCGAGGAGGGGGAGCAGGGCCTCGATAGTCACCCGAGCGTCGCCGTGCAGGGGGATGGTGTTGGATTGGAGCCTCGTCAGTTCCCGTTCGTCGATGTTGATGTTTATGAGAGTGGACGACTCTCCGGCGGGATTCCCCAGAGAAAAGCGCGTCCCCACGCCGATCACCAAGTCGGCGGACTGCATTACCTCATAGAGTTGGTTCATCTCATGTCTTTCCCCCCTGGGGCTGACACACGAACCGTAAGACAAGGGATGGCTGTCGGGAATGGTTCCCTTCCCGCCACAGGATGTGATGACCGGGATGTTCGTGGCTTCGGCCAACTTGACCAACGCGCCTTCCGCGTCGGCTCGAGCCACGCCGCCGCCCGCATAGATGAGAGGGAGACTTGATCGAGCTATCGCCCGGGCGGCTTCCTGGAGTCGTTTCCCGCTGGGCACAACCGCCGAAAGGGAAGCCGGCTGTTGCAACACCACCTCCTCACGCTCCACTCCCACATCAGGAGGGATTTCGATCATGACCGGCCGGGGACACCCCGTCCGCATCTGCCTGACAGCTTCGTTGACCGCCGACGGTATGTCTTGGGGAGTGAGCACCAGCGTTCGCCACTTGGTCACCGGCCGCACCACCGAGGACTGATCCGCTATCTCATGAACACCCCCCAGATTCTTCCCGATCTGATCGCGGGGGATCTGTCCGGCAATGATCAGCACCTGTGAGCAGCGAGCGTAAGCCGTAGCCAGGCCGGCAGCAGCATTGTAGAGACCCGCACCAGGTACCACCAATGCCACCCCCGGCTTTCCCGTTGCCCGTGCATACCCGTCCGCCATGTACGTGGTGGCCTGCTCGTGCCGGGTCGTGATCGTCCGGATCGCAGGCTCGTCCCGAAGCGCCGCCACGATTCCGTACAGTTGGATGCCCGGAAGCCCGAACACCACGTCGACGCCCTCCATCACCAAGGACCTCACCAGGGCTTCGCCGCCGGTCATTCTCACCATAACCAAGCTCCCCGGGAGAAAGCCTCCGGTGTAAGTAATACACACTGGGTCTTCAAACCCGAACCTCTTGCTAAGGCGTCCGGCATCCCCTCGGGGCATACTGCACAGGACATCTACAGGGCAACCTTAGCCACGAGTGATGACACCGGGCCCTGTCCTCATCGAGTCAGCGGTTGCGCATGGACTCGCCCATCTGACCGTTGAACACCACTCACCAGAGTTGTGGAATCTCGCAGGCCACGCCATACCTGATGCACAGCAGCGTCGGCTGCGGCTGAAGGAGTCAGGGACAAGACTTCCGCTGTGGGGCTGACGCGGTGGTCACCCAAATCGAATCAGACGACTCTGGAGCGTACGTCGGCGAGCCATTCATCGGCTTGGCCACGGCTCGCCTGGTCCGGAACACTCGCCAACAACAGGTATCCCTCCTCGTCCAAGTAGGAAGCATCCACATCTTCGCGCTCTGCCCGGTTGGCCGGATCGCGCACATGGTCGACAGAGTCGGCCGGATAGGAACCGAGGAACTTGACCCCGGCCGCGCGCATCTGGAGGTTGCGTAGCGCATCGCCCAACCGTTCGTCCATTATGTGACCCTCGCAGTCGATGAGGAAGCAGTAGCTTCCCAGGCCGGCCTTGGTCGGGCGGCTCTGCAGGCTGGTGATGTTGATGGACCTGGCAACGAACTCGCCCAGGCTCCCCACCAGCGACCCTGGTGCGTCGGCGTGCTGGTACACGACCAGGCTCGTCTTGTCCTGTCCGGTCGGTCGCGGAACGGTATCACGGCCGACCAGCAGAAAGCGCGTCTTTTTGCCGGGCTGGTCCTCTATGTCCACCGCCAGCACCTCCAGGCCGTAGACGTCGGCGGCTCTCTGCGGTGCGATCACCACCGTGTCCAAGTCCCCCCGGGCGGCCAGTTCACGGGCGGCCGCGGCCGTCGAGTTCGCCGCAACCATCACGACGTCGGGCAGCCGGCGCATAAGGTACCGACTGCACTGGGCCTAAGCCACGGGGTAGGAACGGAGGTACTTGACGCCGTCGAGATCCGCGCCCGGAAGCGCCATCAGCGTGAGCCGGACATCCATTGTCACCTCGTACTGGATCAACAGGCCGGTTCCGAAGGCAAGGGCATCGATGCTGGAGGTGACGGCCCCCTCGATCATGTTCTCGATCGGGACGAACCCGAGATCCACCCTGCCGGACTCCACGGCCTTCAGTACCTGCATCATCGAGTTGAACGGTTGACGGCGCATCTCGGCCAGGCTTTGGCGGGTGACCAGCGCCTCCTCGGTGAAGGTGCCGGCAGGTCCCAGGAAGCCCAAAGAGCGCGAACTTGTACCAGGAGTAGCCATCACGGCACGCGAATCCTACCCGGCTTCGCGGTTAACGCTTCGAACCCCGGTCCTGTCATGACGAACTCGATGCATCAGCAACATACCTTGGGAGAGAGATCCCGAATCAGGGGCCGGGATTTTGGCGACTTCCCCGTCGTGATCATCGGGGTATTTTGCCTATAGTTCGCGGATGGATCAAACACCCCTACGCCAGCCACTGCCTCAACTCGATCTCGCCCTCACCCCCACCCCGCTGCACAGATTCCCCCGATTGAGGGAGGCATGGGGAGGGCCCCATGTGTGGGTGAAGCGCGACGACCTGACCGGTTTCGGCCTGTCTGGCAACAAGGTCCGAAAACTGGAGTTTCACCTGGCGGCGGCTCTTGAGGCCACCGCCGACACAGTGATCACCTGCGGAGCCTACCAGTCGAACCACTGCCGGGCCACCGCCCTGGCCTGTGCCCGGTTGGGCTTGGACGTGCGCCTGGTGCTCCGCACCCCGGATGGCGCGGCGCCGGCCAAGGTCGGCGGGAACCTGCTCATCGACATGCTGGCCGGCGCCGCGATCAGTTACATATCGGTGGCCGACTGGGAGCACCGGGATGAGATCATGGCCGAGGACGCAGCCCGCCTGGCCGCTACGGGCCGCAAGGCGTGGGTAATCCCCCAGGGCGCTTCCGACAAGCTGGGGATGTGGGGGATGTCTCTGGGGTTTCGGGAGTTGGTGAAACAGATCCCCCAAGAGATCGGCGCAGACGTGGCTGCGGTGGTGCATGCCGGCTCATCGGGCGGCACCACGTCGGGCTTCGGCTGGGCGGCCGACCGGACCGGCTTCCAGAGTCCGCTCTTGGCTCTCTGCATATCGGAGCCGGTCGAGTCCCTGATGGCGCGTGTGCGGCCGATCTGGCAGTCGGGGGTGGAAGCCTTCGGGGGGGAGATGCCGTCACCGCTGCTGGAGCACACCGACCAATACCTGACCGGCGGGTACGCCAAGGTCAGCGAGGAACTGATGGAGGTACAGACTCAGGCAACCCGGCTTACGGGCCTTTTGTTCGACCCGACATACACCGGGAAGGCAATCTACGGGTTGCGGAAGGAGATCGCCGCCGGCCGATTCGACGATGACGATCACGTCGTCTTCTGGCACACCGGAGGAGGCTTCGGCGCCCTGGTCGATCGGAGCTGAAAGCAACAGACCAGGAAAAGCGAGCGCCGAGGGTGCCTTCCTTGTTGAACCGCCACACACTTTGCTATGAAATCTCCCCGCCGTCGGGGCCTCCGGGTCCGCACTGGCGTGGTTATTTCCCTCGACTCGGCGACCTCACCCCGGAACGCTTCCTAGCCTCCCTCCCATCCGACAGGAGAACCGGCGGAGAGGAGTAACGGAAATGCACCATTGGAACAAGTGGAACAAAGAGGTGATCGAGGAATTCCGGGCGGCCGGCGGGATCGGCGCGGGGCAGTTCGAGGGCAGGCCGCTCTTGCTGCTCCATCATGTCGGCGCCCGGACCGGGACCAAGCGAATAGCTCCGCTCCTTTACCAGGACGTCGAGGGAGGCTACGCCATCTTTGCCTCCAAGGGCGGCTCGCCCACCAATCCCGACTGGTACCACAACCTGCTGGCCAACCCCGAGGTCGGCGTGGAACTCGGTGGGGAGATCATCCCCTCCCGAGCCCGGGTGACCGAAGGGGCCGAACGCGAGAGAATCTGGAGCCGCCAGAAGAGGGAGTACCCATTCTTCGCCGAGTACGACGAGAAGACCACCCGCGAGATACCAGTGATCGTTCTGGACACCCTCTGAGCCCCACGGAGTTCCCCGACCCCTGCGGACCCTACGACCCTCGCCACATGGGGTCTCCAGCGCGTCCAGACCCGAGGAGAGGGAAGGTCAACCCAACGGGTCCCGACAGGTGCCATCCAGCATGCATGGGTTTACCTTGATGATCGCCCGCCGGGGCTCATAGGTGATCTTCCATCTCCGGGTGGTCTCCTCCCCTGCCTGGCGGATGGTGCGGATGACCCGGGTCGTCCAACCGGCTTGGGCGACCTGGACATACTCTTTGTGGCCGACCGCAATCTCCGGTTCCGCAACCAGCGATGGGGAGGGCGGATCCACGATGTCGAGACGCTCGGAGACCTCGGCTGTCACCACCCGCGCCTCGGGGCCTCCCTCGAACAGGACCTCCAAGTGGCCCTCTCCATTCTTCCATTCTCCCGCCACCGACCGTCCATTGTTGTCCCCGAACAGCTTGACGGTGAGAGATGTGTCCGTGTACTCAGCTCTGATCAGCACCTCGGAAGAGGAGTCGTTGCGAAAGATCAGGTCGATGTCCGGCCAGTTGATGGTTGCCTCTATCCCCTCGGGATAGCGAGAGAAGTAGCCACTATGAGGCATGTGGATCACGTCCTGGTAGCCGCCCCAGAAGACCGCGTTATAGAGGGTGGTGGCGAACTGGCTGACTCCCCCTCCCACAGTGGCGACCAAGGTGCCGTTCACTAGGGTCCCCGCTTCGAGGAACCCCTTTTCCGAGGTCCGTCTTCCGACCCGCCGGTTGAGACTGAACCGCTGACCGGGGTTCACCACCGCGCCATCTACTAGGTCGGCGATCAGGTGGATGTTGGTCACCCGTGCCGAGCAGCAATAGTGATAGGTGGTGTACTGCGACACCAGATGAAGGTCGCCCGCCCGCTCCAACTCCCGAATCGGCTCCACCTCCTGGACAACCTCCGCCCTGGGCACCAGGTTCACAGCCCGCGCCAGGAAGGTGGCCGCCTCCGCCCGGGTTACCGGCCTGTCCGGACAGTACCGCGCCGGGCGGGTGGCGCACCCGAGGGTGATGCGTTCGGCCGCCAGTGCGTCGATGTTGCCGGCGTGGACATTGCCGACCGTGTCGGTGAAACCGGCCGACTCTGCGGTTGGCAGATCAAAGGCCCGGGTTAGGAAACTCGCCATCTGCGCGCGGGTGACCGGCTGGTCGGGACAGTACCGCGCCGGGCGGAGGCGACAACCTTGGGTGATGTCCAGTTCCGCCAGTGTGTCCACGAAAGGCGACCACCAGGCGTCGGCGTCCACATCCACAAACCTTCCGGACCCGTCCGGGGAGGGATTCAGTCCGAACGCCACTCGCCCGAGCCAGACCGCCATCACCCAGCGCGAAAGGGGGTCGCCGGGACAGAACTTGCCATCGCCGCAATCGGTGCCCAAAAAGATGCCCGTCGACGCCAAGGCTCTGACCGCGGCGGCGTGTTCCCCCGCCTCGGCACTGTCGTCGTAGTGGGCGATGGCGACCGGCGCCGGGGCGGCTGTCGTCCCAGGAGCCATCGCCGCCAACACGACTACAGAAAGGACGGGCAAACGAGACAGGACAGTTCTTAGACGGGACGTCACCAAGCCTTTCCCGAGAATAAGCGAGGAGCATCGCGGCGGAAGGTCTTTCGAGGCCGCCTTCCGACCGAACACGTCTCGGGACCCGACTGGATCGAATCCCACCGGCAATGCGGATACCATCAGGGCAGCACCCGTCTTTCGAAGAACCCCCTTGTCCAAGAACCCGCAATCTCCCCCGACCGCCCCGCCTTCCTCCAGGATCCCGGTCCCCTGGGGTGTGGTACTGGCGGGGGCCGCCATCGCCTTCCTGGTGATGGGCGCCCGCCAGACCCTCGGCGTCTTCCTGATAGCAGTCACCGAGGAATTGGGATCAGGCCGGGAGTCCTACAGCTTGGCGGTGGCCATCCTCAGCCTGCTCATGGGTTTGCCGGTCGGCGGCTACCTGGCCGACCGGTTCGACCCTCGGCGGGTGCTGCTGGGTTCGGCGGTCATATACGGGATAGCCATGGTGGGCGTGGCCCGTCTCAACTCGGCGGCCGGTCTGTTGCTTTTTCTAGGACTCCTGGGAGGCATCGGATTCAGCGGGGTGTCCCTGGCTCTGGTGATGGGGGCGGTGGGCCGGCTGGTCCCCGTGGAACGGCGTTCGTCGGTGCTGGGAGTGATAACCGCGGGGGCATCGGTAGGGATGTTCTTGACCGTTCCGGTCGCCCAGGTGGGCCTGGACGCGATTGGATGGCGATGGAGCTTCGGCGTCATAGCGATATCCGCCGCCCTCATAGCAACACTGGCCTTCCTTTTTCCCGGCCGCCGGAGCGAGGGCGCGCGAAGCGAGGACACGATCGACGAGCCGTTCGTCGAAACCCTCCGCAGGGCCCGTCGCAACCGGAGCTACCTGCTGTTGGTCTCCGGGTTCTTCGTTTGCGGCTTTCACGTGAGCTTCATCGCAATCCACCTTCCCGCCTTCCTGACCGACGCAGGGCTCAGCGGCCGGGTTGCTTCCATCGCCCTGGCGATGATCGGGCTCTTCAACATCCTCGGCTCTCCTCTCTTCGGCCGCCTGGGCGACAGCTACCGCAAACGGACCCTGCTGTCCGTTCTGTACGGCATCCGGGGGCTTTTGATGATCGCTCTGCTGCTGGCGCCGATCAACCCCGCGACGGCCATCGTTTTCGGCGCTGCGATGGGAGTGGTGTGGCTGGGAACCGTGCCACTCACCTCGGCCACGGTTGCCCACCTGCTGGGGGCCCGCTACCTGACCACCATGTTCGGCGTGGTGTTCTTCTCCCACCAGGTGGGGGCCTTCCTGGGGGTGTGGCTGGGCGGACGGGTGTTCGACGCCACCGGCTCCTACGTCCCGATCTGGCTGATCGCCATCGGCCTGGCCGCGGCGGCAGTGATCGTCCACCTTCCCATCCAGGACCAGCGGAAGGCCATCCTGGCCTCCCCGGCGGTGGCGGGCGGGAAGACGTGACCGGGTGACCGCGAACCCTTCCGAGGGGCCCGACACCTCCGATGACAAGCTGAGGCGTCCCTCCCCGGCGCAGGTTCCCTGGGCGATAGTTCTGGCAGGGGCGGTAATCGGTCTTTTGTCCATGGGGATCCGCCAGTCCCTGGGGGTGTTCCTGCTTGCCGTCTCCGAAGACCTTGGACCAGGGAGGGAGCCGTTCAGCCTGGCGGTGGCGGCGCTGAGCTTTTTGATGGGGCTGCCGGTCGCCGGATACCTGGCTGACCGGTACGACCACCGGCGGGTGCTCCTGGTCTGCTCTCTCCTGTATGGCGGCTCACTGGTAACCGTCTCCACACTCCAAACGTCGGGGGGGCTGGTGCTTTACCTGGGGGTGATGGCGGGACTCGGAACCAGCGGCCTGTCGTTCGGGGTGCTGATGGGTGCGGTAG
>VXSV01000043.1 GCA_009837815.1 Acidimicrobiia bacterium | reverse complement strand
CCATACTCCATCACCAGGTTCTGGTTGAAGAAGCCGAAGGTCTGTGTGCCGGGGGTGGCGGTGAGCCCGATCAGGAAGGCGTCGAAGTATTCGAGGACCTGCCTCCAAACTCCATAAATGGAACGGTGGCATTCATCGATGATGATCACATCGTAGGACTCGATGGGAAGGCGGGGATTGTAGGCGACTTCCACCGGACGATCCGGCTCCACTTCGAAACCTGTTTCTTCGTCCAGGCTGTCATCGATCGGCTCGCCTCGCAGAATGGAGTAGATCCGCTGAATGGTGGCCACATGGACTTTGGTGGCCTGATCATGGGCGATGTCGAAGTCAGAAGATCCCAGCATGCGTGTGTTGTAGAGCTCGGTGAACTTGCGGCCGTCATCGGGCGTGTCAAATCCTTCGAATTCCCTGATGGCCTGGCGTCCCAGGTTGGCCCGGTCCACCAGAAACAACACCCGCCCGGCCCCCGCATGGCGGAGCAGCCGATAGGAAACGTTCACCGCGGTGAAGGTCTTGCCCGAGCCGGTGGCCATCTGAATGAGCGCCCGGGGCCGGTTCTCGCCCAGTGACTGCTCGAGGTTGCGGATAGCCTGGGCCTGCGCAGGCCAGAGGCCGGATTCGTCCAGATTCGGAAGCAGGTGCAGGCCGGACCGAACACCGCCGGCGGCGCCGATGTTGGCATGGTCGTTGATCCAGCGCCCCAGCGTCTCCGGGCGATGGAAAGAGAACACCCGCCTGGAGGAGGGCTTTCTGTCGAAGCCGCTGGTGAATCGGGTTTCAACGCCGGTTGCTTCATACCCGAACGGAAGGGCGCCATTCACCTGGTATGCGGGTAGTCCCAGCGGATAAGAAACCCGGTACTTCCGGGTCTGGAATTCAACTCCTGTCAAGGTGGTCCCGGCTGACTTGGCTTCGATCACCCCCACCGCCTGGCGATCAACGAACAGAACATAATCCGCCGGACCTGCCTGGGTGGGGACCTCGCGCACCGCCACTCCCGGGGCGGCGTCCACCGCCGCCTTGCTGTAGTCCTGCAACACCCAGCCGGAGGCCTGCAGCTGCTCGTCGATCTCCTTCCGAGCCCTGGCTTCAGGAGTCATGTAGTCAGATGGGGCAGCCATCAGGTGAAATCATAAGGAGGCTGCCATGTCGAACCTAAGGAGCCAGGCAGTCGTACGGATTGTCGGCGCCGGAGAAGGGGGGCGGATCGAAATGAACAGATCGCCTATCAAACCGGGCCGACCTTTGCCTTCGGCTCTTGTAGAGTCGCGGGTATGAGCGAAGAAACCACTCTCCCTCGAACCGAAACCGAGTGGCGGGAACGGCTGGATCCCATGCAGTACCGGGTGTTGCGGGAGGGCGCTACCGAGCGTCCGTTCACCGGGACCTACTGGAACAGCAAGGACTCGGGTACCTACTCCTGTGCGGGGTGCGGAATGGAGTTGTTCGACTCCGACACCAAGTTCGACTCCGGCACCGGCTGGCCATCTTTCTACCAGGCCATGGATCCCGACCGGATCGAGACTCGGGTCGACCACTCCTATGGCATGGTCCGCACCGAGGTGCTGTGCAAGGCTTGCGGAGGTCACCTGGGGCATGTGTTTCCCGACGGGCCCGGGCCCGACGGCGTGCGATATTGCATCAACTCCTGTTCGTTGGAGTTGAGACCCACCGACTGACGCCCGCCAAGCCCTCCCATCGGTCGATTTGATAATCTTGTATTGTGGAAATATGATACCCCTATTGTTAGGTTGTATTAGGTAGACAACCAAAAGGGGGTCCGAGCCTCGGATTTGGGGCTCGTACTTCAAATCGAAACACGGAGGACAAGAGATATGGCATCCGCAGTCGGAATAGACCTCGGAACCACTAACAGCGTGATCGCCGCCCTGGACGGCGCCGATCCGGTCATCATCGCCAACGCCGAGGGGTCGCGCACCACCCCGTCGGTGGTGGCTTTCAAGGACGGAGAGATCCTGGTGGGGGAGGTCGCCAAGCGACAGGCCATCACCAACCCGGACCTGACGGTGCGTTCGGTGAAGAGACAAATGGGCAGCGACTGGTCCATCGAGGCCGACCAGAAGACCTACCGGGCACAGGAGATTTCGGCTCGGGTGCTGCTCAAGCTCAAGCGGGACGCCGAAGCCTATCTCGGAACTCCGGTGACCGATGCGGTCATCACCGTCCCCGCCTACTTCAACGATGCCCAGCGGCAGGCCACCAAGGAAGCGGGGGTGATCGCAGGTCTGAATGTCCTGCGGATCATCAACGAGCCCACCGCCGCCTCACTCACCTACGGCCTTGACAAGGAGAGCGACCAGACCATCCTCGTCTTCGACCTGGGCGGCGGCACCTTCGATGTCTCCATTCTGGAGATAGGCGACGGAGTGTTCGAGGTGAAGTCCACCAGCGGGGACACCACCTTGGGTGGTGACGACTGGGACCAGGCCGTTGTCGACTGGCTGGTCCGCCGTTTCCGGGACGAGCACGGCGTCGACCTCTCCGCCGACCGTATGGCCGCCCAGAGACTCAGGGAGGCCGCCGAGAAGGCCAAGATCGAACTTTCCACGGTGGCGGAGACCGAGATCAACCTTCCCTTCGTGACCGCCACCTCGGCGGGGCCGCTTCACCTTCAGTACAAGCTCACCCGCTCGGACTTCCAGAAGCTTTCGGAGTCACTTCTCAAGCGCCTGGAGGGACCGTTTCTCTCAGCCGTCAAGGACGCAGGGGTGAATACCGGAGACATCCATCACGTGGTGCTGGTGGGCGGGTCCACCCGGATGCCCGCCGTCCAAGAGTTGGTGCAAAGGCTGTCAGGCCGCGAGCCTCACCGGGGAGTCAACCCCGACGAGGTGGTGGCCGCCGGAGCTGCGATCCAGGCCGGCGTGCTGAAGGGCGACGTGAAAGATGTTTTGTTGCTGGACGTCACCCCGTTGACCCTGGGCGTGGAGACCAAGGGATCGGTGATGACCAAGATGATCGAGCGCAACACCACCATCCCCACCCGCCGTTCGGAGATCTTCACCACCGCGGAGAGCAACCAGCCCTCGGTGGAGATACATGTCCTGCAGGGCGAGCGGGCCATGGCCATGGACAACAAGAGCCTCGGAAAGTTCCTCCTGACCGGCATCCCCCCCGCACCCATGGGAATACCCCAGATCGAGGTCACCTTCGATATCGACGCCAACGGGATAGTCAACGTGTCCGCCAAGGACCTGGCCACCGGTAAGGAGCAGGCCATGACCATCACAGGCGGGACCGCCCTGGACCGCGACGAGATCGACAGGATGGTGCAGGACGCCGAACAGTACGAGGACGAGGATCGGAAGAAGAAAGAGGCTGTGGAAACCCGAAACCAGGCCGACCAGCTGGTCCACCAGACCGAAAAGCTCATGGAGGAGCAGAGCGATCAACTCACCGAAGAGGAGAAGACCGCCTTGGAAAGCGCACTCTCCGACCTGCGGGCGGTTCTCGAGAACCAGAACGCCGACTCGGCGTCTGTGCGGGAAAAGATGGAAGCGGTGATCACAGCCAGCCAGCAGATGGCGACCCGTCTGTACCAGCAGGCCGCAGCCCAGGCCGAACAGGACGAGAGCGCCGACGCAGACACAGACGACGATGTGGTGGAGGCCGAGATCGTGGAGGACGAGGAGGAGTGATGGCCGACCCGCACCGGGACGTTGACGACTCCGCCGGCCACCCGACGGTGGTAACAGCCGAAGAGGTCCTCGTGGAGGCCACCCTGGAAGCGGACGCGTCCCTTCCGGCCGGGCTGGACGAGCTGCCCACAGACCCCGCCGAGGCCCTGGGGATCGTGCTGGAGACCCTCCGAGAGACCGAGGAAAGGGCGGACCAGGCCCACCAGTCGCACCTGCGGGCGCTGGCCGACCTGGACAACTACCGAAAGCGCATGCGCAGAGAGCAGTCCACTGTGGCGTCCCAAACTGTCGCCCGGACGGTCTCTTCCCTGCTGGCGGTCCTGGACAGCTTCGACGCCGCCCTGGTCTTGGAAGCCGGCTCGGAGGAGGACCAGAGCGTCCTGTCGGGGATGAGGGCCACCTACGAACTGCTGCTGGGAACCCTGGAGAGCCAGGGTCTGGAGATCATTCCGGCCGCCGGAGAGATCTTCTGCCCCGATCTCCACCAGCCGGTCAATGCACCACCGCAAGGTGACGGGGAGGTGATAGTCTCGAATGAGGTGCGCCGCGGGTATCGGCTGGAGGGACGGCTCCTCCGCCCTGCCCTGGTGGAGGTAACCAGAGAGAACGAAGCCGAGTAAATGAACCGTGACTGGGTAGACAAGGACTTCTATCAGACCCTGGGGGTTGGAAAGTCCAGCCCTCCCGAGGAGATCAAACGCGCCTACCGTAAGCTGGCGCGTCTCCACCATCCCGACGCCAATCCCGGCGACCAGACGGAGGCCGAGAAGTTCAAGGAAGTCTCCGAGGCCTACTCGGTTCTCTCCGATCCCGAGCGCCGAAAGGAATACGAC
>VXSV01000102.1 GCA_009837815.1 Acidimicrobiia bacterium | reverse complement strand
GATCGGAGGGGGGGTGGGCTTCCCAGGCTTCGGTCGCGGACCCGAACCACGCCTCGGAATGGTTCACAACTCCCGTCAACTTGCCGTCCACCATGACTGCCGACCCGGCCCGGTCTGTCAACGCTGCAAGGAAGTCGCCCTCGGGAAGGGAGTCGCCAGGGGCGACGGGAATTGCCAGGTTGTCGAGGTCGAACCCCAGAGCCACATACTTCCAGTTCTCCTCCTTGGGGCCGGGCATGTCCAGGCGGCCGTACTCACGGAGGGCCTCCCGGCGTCGGGAAGCCAGCGAGGCGGGCACGGCGGCGTTCAACCGCTCGAGGGTGTCGGAATTGAGGCTCAGCATGGAAGACTTCACTCCAAGGCGTACGGAGACGAATGCTATCGGGTTCCCGATGAATAGCAGAAACGCGTTCGCGGCCTCCCGGGTTCCTTCCCGAAGGACTCGATCACTCCTCCAGGAACTGTCGGGCAAGCGCGAAGACCCGGTCGAACATCGCCTCTGTGAGCCGACCGGTGAAAGTGTTCAGTTGGCTGGGGTGATAGGAGGAGACCAGGACGGGACCGTTCCCCAGGGCGGTCACCGCCGCGTGGCCGAAAGCGGGACGGGGACGGGGCGCCGACCAGCCCAATCGGGGAGCGAGGCGCAGCAGGTTGGTGTAGGAAAGTCCTCCCAAAGCCACCAGCACCCGCAGACCCTCGAATAGACCCAACTCGTCCACCAACCATTCCGAACAGTTGGCGGTCTCAGTGGGCAGGGGGCGGTTTTGGGGAGGAGCGCACCGTAGCGAGCCGGTCACCCAACAGTCCCGGAGCTTCAGTCCGTCGTCCCGCGCCGTCGAGGATGCCTGATTGGCGAATCCCGCTCGATGGAGCGCCCGGTACAACCAGTCTCCTGACCGGTCGCCGGTGAACATCCGACCGGTGCGGTTGGCCCCGTGGGCGGCGGGCGCCAATCCCACCAGCACCAAACGCGCCTCGGGATCCCCGAACCCGGGGACCGGCCGTCCCCAGTAGGTCTCCTCCCGATAGGCCTCCTTCTTTTCGGCGGCCACCTTCTTCCGCCAGGACACCAACCGCTCACACTTCCGGCACTCGACCAACGCCGCGGCAAGGTCTGTCAGGGTCTGGTCACCTTCGGCCATGGCAATCGTCCCGTGTCGGTCTCAAGGCAGGGTGCAAGCCCCGGCCGGCGCCTGTGGGCGGAGGCGTCCTCCGGGATTTCCCGCGCTGAAGCCGCCTGAGATGCCCGAACCCGCTGTCACTCATGAACCTTCGCCACCCTTCGACCGTCCGCCGACTCGATGAGAGCCAGGATGGTAGCCATGTTCACCGCACTTTCGCGGAGCGGGAAGATCCCGGGTTCTCCGTCCAGGATCATCCTCTCCATGGCCTGCACTTCTTCCAGGTAGGCGTTGGCGTCCTCGAAGGTGTAGTGGCTGGTGACCTGGTCTTCCGCCTCGTCGCCGAAGGAGCGGTTGTCGTCTCCGGACTGCGAGAGAGGCGCCACTTCAGAGGTCCTGGTCACCACCTCCACCGTGGAAGCCAACTCCACCTGGCTGAGCCAAGGGTATGAGACGCGGAGGCGGCCCCGCGTGCCGACGAACTCCGCCGACCAGGAGGGGAGCGTCTCGAAGCTGGTTAAGAACTGGCCCATCACTCCCCCTTCGTAGAGGATCTGGGCGCCGAAGGTCATGTCGGCCGCCTGGCCGGCCCTGCGGATGAATCCCTCGACTTCGATGGGCCGCCTACCCAGCACGGCCTGGAACAAGGTGATCGGATAGCAGCCCAGGTCCCACAGCGAACCCCCGCCCCTGTGGTCCAACCGGATGTCGTCGGAGTACGGCAACGTGAAACCGAAGGTCGCCTGAGCCCAGCGGGGAGTCCCGATCACCCCTTCGGAAACCAGCCGGCGAAGGAGGGCGGTCTGGGGATGGAAGCGCATCATCGACGCCTCCTGGATGATCACGCCGTTGGCATCGGCAGCCCTCTCCAGCAACTCCATCTCACCGGCGCGTATCACCAGAGGTTTCTCGATCAGCGCGTGCTTCCCTGCTTCGGCCACCTTCACCCCCCAGGGGACATGCAGCCAGTTTGGTAAGGAAACGTAGACGACTTCCACCTCGTCGCACGAAAGCATCCGGTCATAGCTGCCGAAAGAGTGAGGAATGCCCGCCGCCCGGGCATAGACCGAAGCGCGGTCGGAGTCTCGGCTGGCTACGGCGGTGATCTCGGAACGATCCGACATGCCCACCGCCTCGAGAATGCGATCGTTTATCCGGGCAGTGCCAAGCAAACCCCATCGGAGGGTCGCTTCGCCGGTGAGGACCGGCGCCATGCCTGGCATTTCAACCCCCTGCGGCGTCATGGGTCTTCAACGCCCCCACCGAGACATCGCTGACCGGGTTCCACAGCATCCAACCCAGATCGAACCCCTCCGCGGCGTCTATCGAGGAGCGCACCTGGGAGTCGCGGTATCCGAAGTCCTGCAGCCAGGGACGGATCACCACCCCGGTGTGCACCCGCGCAACGGCGTCCGCCAGGGCCTGGTTGACCACCTCGCCCGGGTGGTTGTTGGGTCTGTCAAAGCCGAACCATCCGCTGTCATAGTGACTGGGATACAACATGGGCGAAACGACGTCCAGGGTCTCGGTGATTTTCTCCCACTGCTGGCCGATGCCGCCGTCATCGGGGACCGTCGTCAAGAATCCGAAGATGTCGGCCGCCACCGCGCATCCCATCGGCCACAGCAAGGCGCGGGCCTCCTCCAGGAACGAAGTGATGGCGGCAACCCGGGAGTCCGGATCAATGGGGCCGTCGAAGGTAGCGGAGGGACGGCGGGAGTCGGGGAATCGTATGTAATCGAACTGAATCTCGTCCACCCCCAAAGCGCATGCCTCCACTGCCAGGTCCAGAGCATATTGGCGGGCATTGTGATCGGTGGGATCCAAAAAGAGCTGATTGCCCTGCTGGTAGGGCCGGTCGGAATAGGCGTCCCACACCGCCATGGCCGGGCGCTTCACACCCGCGGTGGGATCCTGAAAGGCCACGATCCGGCCGATCAGGTATATGTCTTTCTTTTTCAGGGACTCGGCGATCCCGGCCAAGTCGTACTCGGCATACACGGCGCCCACATCCCGGGCCACCCCGACCTGGGAGTCGTAGAAGATCAGTCCTGTCTCGTCCTTCAAGTCCAGCATCACCCCGTTGAGTTCGGTCTCCTCCACCAGCTTCACCATGGCGTCCCATTGCTGCCGATCCCCGGCCGCTGTTCCGGAAACGTGCACGGCCTTCACCACCAGGGGAGTGATGGTCACATCCGCGTCTCCCGGACCTCCGTCCCAGTCGTATTGGGCGGCCACCCAGGCGGGTCGGGTCACCTCCACCATGCCCTGTTCCACTCCTTCCAGCAGGAACCTCCCGTCGGGGTCGGTAGCGGTGCTGACCGGCCCGGAACTCACCAGTGCTCCCTCGACAGGAACCTGGCCCAGGTCAGTCACCCTTCCCCGCAGAGTCCTCGGCTTGAGGTGAACCGTCAACGACTCCTGTCCGGGGCCTGCAACCGTAACCGTCTTTTGCAGGTGACCGGGCGAGACCAACACGTACCGGCGGCCGTCCGGGACCCACTCCAGTTCAACGCCCCCGTCCAGGTCGGTGATCCCCACCACCTGCCCGTCCCGAATGACAGTCACGTCTCCCATGGGCCGACCATGCCCATCCAGCGCGTAGAGGGTGAAGGGCTGATCGTCGCTGAAGAACAGCCAAGCCATCCAAAACACCCAACCGATGGTGACCAGGGTCAAAACCCTGCGTGCCCAGAGTCTGCGCCACGACATGTCCGACAACCGAGATTAGATGTTTCCCTAAGGTATGTCCGCATGTTCGGTTTCCTGCTGTCGGTGTTGATAGCCGCCCTTGCCGGGGGCCTCGGCGCCCGGCTGGCCGGCGGACGTTCCACGGGTTGCTGGGCCTCCATTGCCCTGGGATGGGTCGGCTCCCTGCTCGGAACCTGGCTGGCGGGTCTCCTGGGTTGGCCGACCCTCTGGGAGATACAGGGATTCCCCGTGGTGTGGGCGATAGTCGGCGCAGCCCTGTTCGTGGCGGTGCTCAACCTGCTTAGCGGGCAAGGTACCCGCCGACAGCCCCCCTCCTGAATCCGGGCGATGCCGGGACGGCTCAGCCGATCGCGCCCGCCTCGGCCATGTTCAACTCGATGAGCCGGTTCATCTCCACCGCGTATTCCATGGGCAATTCCTTCACGATGGGCTCGATGAAACCGGCCACCACCATGGATGTGGCCTGATCTTCGGAGAGACCCCGGCTCATCAGATAGAACAGCTGTTCCTCTCCCACCTTGGAAACGGTGGCCTCATGACCGATCTCGGCGTCGTTCTCCTCGATCTCCATGTAGGGATAGGTGTCGGACCGGGAATCCTCATCGAGAATCAAGGCGTCGCAGCGGACGAAACTCTTCGACCGCTCCGCGCCGGGCTCAACTCTCACC
>VXSV01000029.1 GCA_009837815.1 Acidimicrobiia bacterium | reverse complement strand
CCCTCACGGGCCTGAGCACCATCAGCCCGGCCCTGACCCCCGCAGCGGCTGCTTCGGCCTGGTGCTCACCATGGGGCTGCACCCCCCCTGCACCGATCCGCTCGGCCAAGGACATCAGATCCCCGGGGGTCTCATCCACGGTCACCACTATCCCGGGAATAGGAGAATGCTCGGCCAGGGTTCTGGCCCGTTCGACGGTGATGCAACGCGGCGTGCCGGGGGCAAGAACCAGCCCGACCGCATCGGCGCCCGCCTCCGCCGCGGCGTCGAGGTCGGCGATCTTTGAAATCCCGCACACCTTCACCCACACCATCAAACGGCGCCTCTCATCTGCGACACCAACTCTCCGGGTCGGACAGCGCGTACCAGCGCCTCCCCCACCAGGACGGCGTCGTAACCCGCCTCGGCCATCATCCCGGCCTGGGCGGGGGTGTGAATGCCGCTCTCGGCGACCTTCACCGAAGCCCCGGACAGATAGGGCGCCACCCTCCGGGCGGTCCCCAGATCGACGGTGAAGTCGCGCAGATCCCGGTTGTTGACGCCCACCACCCGGGCGCCGGCGCCGATGGCCCGCTCCGCCTCGATGGGATCGTGCACCTCCACCAGCGCCACCATCCCGGCCCGCGACGTCTCCTGCAAGAGGTCCTCCAATTGTTCGTCGCCCAGGATCCCCACGATCAGCAACAGTGCGTCGGCGCCGATGCGACGCGACTCCCACACCTGGGCGGCGTCGAGAATGAAGTCCTTTCGGATCACCGGAATCCCCACCGCTTCGGAAACCGCGGTCAGGTCCCGGTTCGAACCCGAAAAGTGCTCGGGCTCGGTCAACACCGAGACCGCCGCCGCTCCGGCCTGCTCATAGATCCTGGCTTGGCGCACCGGGTCGAGTCCCTCGGCCAGCACACCCCGCGAAGGCGACTTTCTCTTCACCTCTCCGATGACCGCCAGCCCGTCGCCTGCCAGAGCGTGGTCGAAGGCCCGGACCGGACGGCGGGCGCTGGAGTCGTGCCGCCGTTGTTCCCCCAACCGGGCGATCCGGCGGCGGGTGGATGAAAGGATTCCGTCCAGCATGGGCGACAATTCTACGAACCCCCGACCCACCGGCGGCAGGGGTTGGCAGCCGTTAGAAGCCGAAGACCCGGCGACACGCCCGGGCCGCGCCGTCGCTGTCGCCTCCCACCGGATCCACTTCGAAGGAGATCAACCCGTCATATCCCTCGGACTCCAACACTCCCCGCAGATGGGCGAAGTTGATCTCGCCGGTGCCCGGCTGTCCCCGCCCCGGGACGTCGGCCACGTCGAAGCGGGCCATCCGAGAAAGCGCCTCCCTCAGGTGGTCGGTGAGCCGCCCCCCCGAGAGCTGCTGGTGGAAGCAGTCGAACGCCAGCCGCACCTGGGGATGGTCGACCGCCCGGCATATGGCCAGGGTGATCCCCACCTCATCCCAGAAATA
The DNA here is from genome assembly GCA_009837815.1 of Acidimicrobiia bacterium. Lineage (GTDB taxonomy): Bacteria > Actinomycetota > Acidimicrobiia > Spongiisociales > ZC4RG35 > Bin76. Next base: position 3,099 of record VXSV01000029.1, on the reverse strand, counting down.
TCCGGGAACGTAGATGTTGTTGATCGCCTCCACCACCAGGGTGATTCCCGTCCCTTCCACCAGTTCCGCCGCCGCTCTCAGACCATCCACGCAGGACTGGTAGCGCGCCTCCCATGCCAGGGGCGGCGGCTTTCGGATCACCCCGCCCGGGCCGATTCCGTCGCTGAAGGTGTGCAGCTGGGAGGCGCCGACCCGGCGGGCAGCCTCCACCGAGGCGGAGAGTTCCTCAAGCACCCGGTCTCGCTGGGATGGATCGGCCAGCCCGGACCCCCGATGCCCGAAGAAGCTGCCCAGGGCCACACCTTCGGTCCGGCAGGTCTCCGCAAGCCGGTACAAGTCCAGGTCTTTCCAATCCCAGAGGTCGACCTGGTCGAAACCGTGGGACGCAGCCTTCCGCACCCGGTCTTCGAATGGGAGATCAGCCCACATGAACTGGAGACTGACCGAGTGCTTCATCACACTCCCCCGGCGGTGGCGCCCCCGTTCACGAACAGGGTCTGTCCGGTGATCATCCTCCCGGCCGGAGAGGCCAGAAAGACCACGGCGTCGGCTATGTCGGCGGGAAGAATCGGCTCGGTGAGCATCTGGCCCTCGGCCACCAGCCGCAGATACTTCTCCGAAATCTCGGCGGTGGTGATCTCGGTGGTTACCAGACCCGGTCCGACCGCGTTGACCGCGATGCCGAACCGGCCCATCTCCCTGGCGAGACTGCGGGTCATCACCGACACCGCCCCCTTGGACGCCACGTAGTGCATCAGGTCGCCCATCCCGAAGGTGATCACGTTGGACGAGAGGTTCACCACCCGCCCGCCGCCCGCCGCTTTCATCGGCGCCAACACCTCCCGGCAGAGGAGGAAAACCGAGTCCACGTTGACTTCCATCACCCGGCGCCATTCGGCCAGGTCGATCTCCCAGAACGGTCGGCGCGCAATACCTGCGAAGAGTCCCGCGTTGTTGATCAGAATGTCCACCCGGCCGTTTCGGTCGACCACCTGCCGGACCGCGGCCTTGACTCCCTCCTCATCGGTGACGTCCAGGAGCTGAGACTCCGCCCGGCCGCCCTCGGCCCGGATGGCTTCCACTGTCCCGCCGGCCGCGGCCAGGTCGAATATCTCCACCGTCGCCCCCATCGACGCCAGCTTCTCGGCGATCTCACGCCCTATCGCCCGGGCGCCCCCGGTGACGATCGCCACCTGTCCGGACAAATCCGTCCCTGCGGCTCCTGGTTTCATGCCATTCTCCTTCCCCGGGTTCACTGCACTGCCACCAGAACTGCGCCGACTTCGACGGTCTCCCCCTCCGGCACCAGTATCTGCACGACCGTCCCCTCCTCCGGCGACTCCAGGTCCACCTCGACCTTCTCGGTTTCCACCACCGCGATGACGTCTCCCACCTCGATTTGGTCTCCCACCTCTATCTCCCAAGCCACCACGGTCCCCTCCTCCATGGTCAGCCCCCATTTGGGCATCAGGATGTTCTTGGTCATCTGCGATCTCCCTTCTCTTCCGAGTCTGCGGTCCCCGGGGGTCAGACCGACCTGCCCCGGGCTGCCGGTTTATCGACCGTGGCCCGGATGCCGTCGGCGATCCGCCCGGCGTCGGGTATGACAAACCCTTCCAGTTCCGGCGCGTAGGGCATGGGGGTGTTCGTCCCGCACACCCGGACCACCGGAGCGCGGAGACAGTCCCACATCTCTTCGGCGGCCACCGCGGCGATCTCCGCCCCCATTCCTCCCCGGCCGGGCGCTTCGTGCGCCACCACAAGCCGGCCGGTCTTCCGAAGCGAAGAGGCAACCAGCCCCCGGTCGAACGGGACCAGCGTACGGGGATCCAGCACCTCCACCGAGATCCCCTCCGACTCGAGGCCGTCGGCCGCCTCCAGGGCCGCATGGAGGGTGTGAAGGTAGGACACCACTGTGACGTCGTCCCCCTCCCGAACCACCCTCCCCACTCCCAGCGGCAACGGATCAAGCTGCTCGGGAACCGGGTCGCGGCGCCCATAAAGCAACTTGTGCTCGAAGAACATCACCGGATCGGGGTCCCTGATGGCGGCCTTCATGAGGGCCTTGGCGTCCCCGGCGGTCGATGGCGCCACCACCTTGACGCCCGGGGTGTGAACGAACCATGCCTCGAGGCTCTGGGAGTGCTGTCCGGCGGTGGCCCCGGCGGTGCCGGTCACCATCCTGACCGTCACCGGCGCCCCGATCCTCCCCCCGGTCATGTAGCAGGTCTTGGCCGCCTGGTTGACCACCATGTCCATGGCCAGGGTCACGAAGTCCCCGAACATCACCTCCACCACCGGCCGCCCCCCCACCAGCGCGGCGCCCACCGCCGCGCCCACGATGGCCTCCTCGGAGATGGGAGTGTCGTAAACGCGGTCGGGCCCGAACTGTCTCTGGAGGCGTCTGGTCACCCCGAATGCCCCGCCCGCCTCGCCTATGTCCTCTCCGATCAGGATCACATCGGGGTCTCTCTCCATCTCCTCGATAAGCGCCTCTCGGATGGCGTCCCGGTAAGTGAGACTTCTCATCGGAGCGCCCTCCCGTCGTAGGCTTCCATGTACACGTCCTCCAGGGCCTCGGCGGGCAGCGGACGGGGGCTGTCCTCGGCGAAACGGGCGGCTTCGTCCAGTGTCTGCTCGACTCCGGCTCGCACTTCGTCGAGGCGGGCGTCATCCACCCCTTCGGCGCTCAGGTGCTGCTCAAAGAGCCGAAGGGGATCGCGGGCCAGCCACTCCTCGAGCTCCCCGGGCGGGCGGTAGCGGGCCATGTCACCTTCGTAATGACCCCGATGGCGATAGGTCCTCGCCTCGATCAGCGTGGGGCCCTCCCCGGCCCGGGCCCGCTCGACGGCAGCCAGGGTGGCTTCTCGCATCTCCAGCACATGGTTTCCTTCCACCCCAACCCCTTCCATCGCGTAGGAGTCGGCCCGGCGGGCTATGTCGGTGATGGGCTGGTGCTTGTGCTGGGGAGTGAACTCCCCGTAGAAGTTGTTCTCACAGACGTACACCACCGGCAGCGACCACAGGGAAGCCAGGTTCAACGACTCGTGGAAGCTCCCCTGGTTGGTGGCGCCGTCCCCGAAGAACGAGACCGCCACC
>VXSV01000103.1 GCA_009837815.1 Acidimicrobiia bacterium | reverse complement strand
GCATTCGTGATCGACCGGTGTGCTGTCAAGTGGTCAAAATGCGTTCCATGGAATGTTGGTGGGGAGAAAGTAGAGCATGTGTTTGGTCGTCAGGCCATTGCGATGGTGTGGTACTACCCTGAGGCCAACCCCTTCTCCTCCTCGACCGGGAACTGGTTGGGGCAGCTCACCTGGGTTGTCAGGGTTGTCGAGAACCTTCCAGCCCAAGGGTTTGGCGAAGTGCTGCAACAGGATGCCCGAGCACGGCTCAGTTCAGTTCCGAATCCGGTAGTGATCACCGATCCACCGTATTACGACAACATTTGCTACGCAGATATCTCGGACTTCTTCTATGTGTGGCTTAGGCGCAACCTCCGTTTCATCTGGCCCGACGAGTTCTCCACCCTCGCCACACCCAAGGCGGAGGAACTGATCGCCAGTGCCTACCGCCACGACAGCAGAGCAGCGGCGGCTCAGTTCTTCGAGTCTGGAATGACAGAAGTCTTGGGAGAAGCCGCTCAGGCGCAGCACGCCGACTTCCCCGTCTCCATCTTCTACGCTTTCAAACAGGCCGAAACCAAAGAAGGCGAAACCGTCTCCACCGGATGGCAGACTTTTCTCCAGGCACTCAACGACACGGGACTCACAATTATCCGTACCTGGCCCATGCGTACAGAGATGACTTCCGGACTTAAGAGCCTGGCTTCCACTTTGGCGTCCTCAATCGTAATAGTTTGCCGCCCACGAATGGTCGACGCTCCCCAGGCTACCCGTGGAGAGCTTCTGGCAGCTCTTCGGTCTGAACTCCCTTCCGCTGTGCGACTATTGAGAGATCAAGCCATCGCTCCGGTGGATGTGGCCCAGTCAATGATCGGCCCCGGCATGGCGGTTTTTTCCAGGTACTCCCGAGTGCTTGAAGCTGATGGAACATCCATGCCGGTCCGCCAGGCATTGGCTCTCATCAACCAGATTCTGGAGGAGACCCTGTCAGACGAGGAGACCGAGTTCGACTACGAGACCCGGTGGGCGCTCACATGGTATAAGCAGAACGGCCCCGAAACAGGTCTCTACGGCGACGCCGAAACTCTGTCGACGGCCAAGAACACCTCTGTGTCCAGCGTGGTCCGAGCCGGAATAGCCACTTCCGCGGCTAACAAGGTGCAACTCGTGCCCCGCTCCGATCTCGATCCCAACTGGGATCCCAAGGCTGATCCCCGCCCCACGGTGTGGCAGGTGACTCAGCACCTCCTGGCCCGCTTGGAGCGATCCGAGACCGAGGCCGCCGATCTCCTCCGCCAGGCCGGGGCCGGAATGGGTGACCGAGCCCGGCAACTGGCCTATCTCCTCTATCAGACGGCCGACCGGCAGAAGTGGGCGCAGGAGGCGGTGGCCTACAACACCTTGGTAACCGTCTGGCCGACTATCGCTGACTTGGCCTCCCGTCCCGCGCCCGGCCAGACAAGCCTCTTGGAAGCTTGAGTTAGGGCATGGCTCTTTCCAATCGTCAACGGGTTGATCTTGCGCTATCTCTGCTCCGCGACGGCATCAAGCCTGGAGTGGAGAGGGCTTGGCGAGAACTGTACGGCCTCTCTTGGATGCAACAAGTCAACAGTATGTTGCATCATTCGGATCGGTCGCCGTCGGTCGACGACCCGGCTTTTCTATTGAAGGGCATGAAGGCCACCTGGAGACAAGCCTTCTCCAAGAGCCTTTCCAACCAAACCCGTAGCTATGTGTTTCTTCTGCTGGACGCTCGGAACCTGTGGGCGCACCACTCCCACACGTTCAGTTCCGACGAGACCATCCGCATTCTTGACCAATGCGAGGTGGTGCTCAAAGACTTCAAGGCACCCGAGCAAGCCGAAGAGGTCCGGAATCTCAAGAAGGCGCTGCAGAGACAGGTCTACGAACAGGAAGCACGCGACGAACGCAAGCGTTTGATCGCCATCCCGGATCCCGCCAAGGGACAGCCTGACAGCTCGTACCCGCCATGGCGGGAAGTGGTGGCGCCGCATGCCGATGTCCGGGAGGGGCGGTTCATCCATGCCGAGTTCGCCGCCGACCTGTGGCAGGTGCTGAACGGGCGCGCAGAGGAGGAATACCAGGACCCGCAGGCCTTTTTCGCCCGCACCTTCATCACCGACGGCCTGGCGGATTTGATTCGCATCGCCGCCCGGCGATTGTCGGGGCAGGGCGGGGAGCCGGTGGTAGAACTCCAGACCAGCTTCGGCGGCGGCAAGACCCACAGCCTGATCGCCCTGTACCACTTAGCGTCGAAGATCCCCTCCCACCATCTGGCCGGAGTGGACGAACTCTTGGCCCAGGAAAACCTGGTGATCCCCCGCCACATCAGCCGGGCTGCCTTCATCGGCCAGTCGTTCTCGGCATCTGACCCCCCTCCCAAGCCAGACGGCACCCAGGTTCGCACGCTGTGGGGCGAGATCGCCTGGCAATTGGGGGGTCCGGAGGGCTACGCCATCGTGGCCAAGGACGACCGCAACGCCACCAACCCCGGTGCCAGGATGGTGGAATTATTCGAGCGATTCGGGCCGGCGCTGGTTCTGATAGATGAATGGGTGGCCTACGCCCGCGACCTCCCCACCCGGGCGGACGAGACCCGGGTGGCCGGGGGAGACTTCGACACCCAGTTCACATTTGCGCAGGCCCTCACAGAAGCTGCGGCCGCCGTCAATAACACCCTGGTGCTCGTTTCCATCCCCTCTTCGAGCATGGAAGTGGGAGGCGAAAAAGGACAGCAGGCGCTGGAAAAGCTCAAGAATGTGGTATCCCGCCGAGCAACCGAGTGGCGAGCCGCCACCACGGACGAGTCGTTCGAGATCGTGCGCAGGCGCCTGTTCGAGCCGCTCCCCCACGGGTCGGCCCGCAAACGGGACGCGGTCATCCGGGCCTACTACGACATGTACCAGAACCAGCCCGACCACTTTCCACCCGAAACCCGTGAAGCGTCCTACCGGAAACGGATGAAGGGATCCTATCCCATCCACCCGGAACTCTTCGATCGGCTCTACGAGGACTGGGCAACTCTGGAGCGCTTTCAGCGCACCCGGGGAATGCTGCGACTGATGGCGGCGGTGATCTCAAGCCTCTGGGAGCAGGGTGACCCCTCACAGATGATCATGCCAGGCACTCTCCCGATGGAATCCGGAAGAGTGCTTCCAGAGATAACCAAGTATCTCGAGGACCGCTGGGATCCGATCATCCACACCGATGTGGATGGTCCCAACAGCCTGCCCCGGCGCATCGATAACCAGGCAGGCAATCTGGGGCGCTATCTGGCGACCCACAGGGTGGCCCGCACCACCTTCCTGGGCTCAGCGCCCAAACCGGGAGACCGCCAGGGCATCGAAGCCCGGCGGATTGTCTTGGGGTCGGTGCAACCCGGCGAACCGCCAGGGGCCTTCCACGACGCGCTCAGGCGACTGGCTCGCGACGCCACCTATCTCTATAACCAGGACACCCGATACTGGTACGACACCAACCCTACTCTGGCCCGGTTGGCTCGCGATCGAGCCGCCGACTTCGATGAGGCCTACACCGATCCCGAGATTCAAAAGAGGATCCAAAGGCTCGGCCGGGGCTCGTTCGCTGCGGTCCACGTCTTCCCAGAGGGTCCGGGGGACGTCCCCGACGAAGACGACCGCGTGCGGATGGTGGTTCTCCCACTGTCGGCGCCACACAGCGTCAAGGGACAAACCAAGACCGAGGCGGTTGCAGCAGCCGAGTCAATCCTCGCTCAACGCCACGGCGGCCCCCGCATCAACCAGAACCTTCTGGTGTTCATGGCTGCCGAACAACGCCAGGTGGACGAGTTGCGTGACGCGGTGCGGGCGTGGCTGGCCTGGAAGTCGATCTACGAAGACAGGGATGCGACCCGACTGAATCTCTCTCCGGCAGCCGTGGACCAGGTGAAGGAGCGGCAGGCAGACGCCAACACCACAGTGGAGAACCGCATCAAGGAAACCTTCGTTCACGTCCTCACCCCCCGCAAACAACCCGGCCGAGCAGAGCTCGAATGGCATCGCGCCCCTGCAGGAGGCAGCCAACAGCTGATCAACCGAGCGGAAGCAAAGCTCCGATCCGACGAGCAATTGATCGCCTCCTACAGCGGGATCCGCGTCAAGATGGACATCGAACGTGACCAATTCCACCTGTGGGAGGACGATTCGGACCACATCGGCATCAAGAAGCTGTGGACCTATTACTGCCGACATCTGTACATGTCTCGGCTGCTGGACTTCGGAGTACTCGCCCATGCCGTCGCCAGTGGAGTTGCGCTGATGAGCTGGGAACAGGAGACCTTCGCCTTTGCCGAGGCGTACGATCCGGACAAAGACCGCTACCTAGGCCTGAAGACAGCAGAACATGTGGGTGTGGGAGACAGTCACACAGCAGTGATAGTCAAAGCCGAGCGAGCCCGGAAGCAAATGGATGCAGACCAGGCCGGACCCGACACCACCGCCGACGACCACGATGACACCGTAACGCCGCCGCCGTCCCCAAACGGCCCCAAACCCACAAACCGCTTCTACGGGAGCACCAATCTCTCCCGACTCAGATCGGTCCGGGACATGGGAGAAATGATCAGCGTGATCACCAC
>VXSV01000088.1:23696-37112 GCA_009837815.1 Acidimicrobiia bacterium | reverse complement strand
TTCACCGCATTAACCCCACCCCAACCACCAAACCCAACGGTGGATCTAGGTTTAGGGAGCTTTCCTTCCTGCGACCCGCGGTCGGGGCTAATCGGCAGTCGGCCTTTTAGGCAGGCGAACCGTTGGGCCCGCTGGTCACCGGTATCTTGCGGGGACGGGACGAGGCGGCCACCGGGATGGTGAGCGTGAGAACGCCGTTCTCATAGGCGCTGGTGGTCTCTGAGATGTCGAGGTCGTTTCCTATCACGAACCGGCGGCGAAAGTTCCCGCTGGGACGCTCCACGAAGAACACCCGGGCCTCTTCCGGTCGGGCGGCGGCGGTATCACGCTCCGCAGAGATGGTGAGTGTGTTCTTGGACACCTCCACATCGATCAGCTCGGGGTCCATCCCCGGCATGTCCACCGTCACCACGAAGTTGTCGTCCGCCAGGTAGACCTCGGAAGGGAGGGTGTTAGAGGCCGCCGATGGGAACTCGAAGAGAGGGTTGATCCTGGCCGGCATGGGCTTTTCCTTTCTGTTGAGGCTATAAATATCAGAATACATAAACCATAACACATAGATATTCTTATATATTCCCGCTCAGATCAGGGAAAAGTAGGTCTGGTTTCGCCGGCCCCAGGGAAAAGGCGCCCTGACCAGGCCCGCCGGAGCTTCGGCATGCCGGGAACCGACTCCCCGGGCCGGGCGGGGGGGCGGTGGTGTGCTTGTACCTTCTTGCGTGGTCAATCCCAAACGTAGAGATCGGGTACGAATCCGGGTTCGAAGCGGGCTATCTCGGCTCGCGCCACCGCACGCCGGTGCACCTCGTCGGGCCCGTCGGCCATCTGCAGCCAGCGGCCCATGGTGTAAAAGGAGGCCAGGGGGAAGTCGTCGGTGAACCCTGCCGCTCCGAACACCTGGATCGCCCGGTCGGCAACGTAGCAGAGCATCTCCGGCACCACCACCTTGATTGCGGAGATCTCCACCCGGGCGGCCTTGACTCCTACCTTGTCGATCATCCAGGCGGTCTTCAACACCAGCAGCCTGGCCTGCTCGATCCTCATCCGCGACTCGGCGATCCATTCGCGGACCACGCCCTGGGAGGCCACGGTCTTCCGGAAGGCGGTGCGAGCCTTGGCCCGGCTCACCATCATGGCAAAGGCCCGCTCGGCCGCTCCGATGGCCCGCATGCAGTGGTGGATCCTGCCCGGGCCCAACCGCGCCTGGGCGATGGCGAAACCCGATCCTTCGGTCCCCAGGAGGTTCTCGGCGGGCACTCGAACCCGGTCGAAGTGGATGGTGGCGTGCCCTCCCCGATGCTGGTACCCGAACACGGTGGGGGTGTGCTCGACGATCACTCCGGGGATGTCCAGGGGGACCAGGATCATGCTCTGGCGCCGGTAGGAGTCGGCGTCGGGATTGGTCACCCCCATCACGATCGCCACCTTGGCGCGGGACGACGCGGCGCCGGACGAGAACCACTTGCGTCCCCTGATCACATAGTAATCCCCATCCCGGTCGATGCGGGTCCGGATGTTGCGAGGGTCACTGGACGCCACATCAGGCTCGGTCATCGAGATGACGGAGCGGATCTCGCCCTCCAGCAGGGGATGAAGCCAACGTTCCTTTTGGTAGGGAGTGCCGAACATGTGGAGAATTTCCATGTTGCCGGTGTCGGGCGCCGAGCAGTTGATAGCTTCGGGGGCCATGTCGGGGCTGTGACCGGTGATCTCCGCCAGCGGGGCGTACTCGGTCACGGAAAGGCCTCCTCCGTGTTCGGCGTCGGGCAGGAACAGATTCCACGTCCCCTGAGCGCGGGCTTCGGCCTTGAGGTCTTCCATTATCCGGGGATGGTGATGGGGGTCGCCCGAGGCCTTGATCTGGCGCTCGTAGATCGGCTCGGACGGGATGACCCGTTCCTCGACGAACTTCCGGAGCTTTTTCCGGAGAGCTTCGACCTTGGGGGTATAAGAGAAGTCCATTTCGCTACATACCTTATCGGAGCGGTCCGCTCTCGGGGCCCGCCGGATCGGGCCGAGGGGGCGGGTCGAGCAGGAACCGCTCGGGGGGAGGAGGCGGTGGAGGCCGTCTGGTCCTGGGCGCCGCCCCGAGCAGTTCTCGGATTTCCATGATGAGCATGAAGGCGGCGAACAGGCCGGCTATGGGGAAACCCAGCCGAAAGGCTGCGATCGCCGCCGCAGCCGAGGAAAAGAGGAAGAACAGGTTGGCGATCCGTTCGGAACGGCTCGGCCACAGAGCGTCGATGACTCCCCGGAATATGTGGCCGCCGTCGAGAAGGCGGATCGGCAACCAGTTGATCAGGCCCCAGCCCAGGTTCACCCACACGATCCAGCCCAAGGCCAGAGAGACCGAACCGACCGGAGGTCCCGCCATCTTCCACAGCGGATACACCGCGCCTCCCACCACCAGTCCCAGGGCCGACCCGGCGGCTGCGATCGCCGCCCGCCTGGTGGGAGTGATGGGCCGGGAGACGGGCTGCCAGGTGGTGAGCCCGCCCAGGGCCCACAGTTCCATGGTCACCTCTGCCCCGAATCGGCGGGCCAGCAGGGCGTGTCCCAATTCGTGGACTACCACCGACACCAGAACCACCGTCACCCATATTGCCAGTCGCCGGATCAGTTCGAGAGGCTCGACCGCCGGGCGCCGGACGATCGGCATCCCCAGCAGGCACACAACCACCACGAAAGAGGGCCTCACCAGGAGCGGGATGCCTGCCAGTCTCAGTTTCACCGTACCCCTGAATGATGGCGGGCCGGCGTTGTATGGCCAACCTCCGTCCGGCCCGGGTAATCTAGCCCCCATGCGGCGCGATGTATGGGGGGACGTGGTCAAGACCGGGTGGGAGTGGCGATGAGGGGCAGTTCCCCCCCGTACCAGGACCTGCGGGAAGCGGTGTCTTCTTTCTTTCCCGAACTGGTTGAGGATCTGGCCCGGTTGGTGTCCATTCGGTCGATCAGCGCGTCGGGATCCCATGCCGGAGAGGTGAGACGGACCGGGGAAGAGTGCGCGCGGCTCCTTCAGGCCTCGGGGTACCGGGACGTCCGGCTGCTGGAGATCGAAGGGGCCCATCCGGCCGTGTACGGCCATCTGCCCGGCCCCGGAGGCGCCCCCACCGTGCTGCTCTATGCCCACTACGACGTCCAGCCGGTCGGCGATCTCGAGGTGTGGGAGACCGAGCCCTTCGATGCGGTGGTGAAGGAAGGTCGCATGTACGGTCGAGGGACAGCCGACGACAAGTGCGGGGTGATAGCACACCTGGGGGCCGCCCGGGCTTTTGGTGGGTCGCCGCCCGTGGGGATGAAAGTCTTCCTGGAGGGTGAGGAGGAGATCGGCTCGCCCAACCTGGAGGCCTTCCTGGAGCGCTATGAGGATTTGCTCTCCTGCGATGCGGTGGTGATAGCCGACGCCGCCAACTGGGCGGTGGGGGTCCCGGCCATCACCACTTCCCTCCGGGGACTCCTGGGGTGCATTGTGGAGGTGCGAACCGCTCGACTCGGGGGGCATTCCGGGGTCTTCGGCGGGTTGTTTCCCGATGCCATCACCACCCTGGTCCGCCTGCTCTCCACCCTTCACGACGAGAAGGGCGACGTGGCGGTTGAGGGTCTGGTTGGAAGCGAGGAAACCGATCTGGAGATGCCGGTGGATGATCTGGCGGAGAACCTGGGGGCTGTGGCGGGTTTGGAGACCATCGGGACCGGTTCGGCGGCGTCGCGGCTGTGGACCAAGCCTGCGATCTCGGTGCTGGCGGTGGACGCCCCTGCAATGTCGGAGGCGATAAACCTGCTGGTGCCCGTGGCCAGGGCAAAAGTGAGCGTTCGAACCGCTCCGGGACAGAACCCGGAGTCGGCCAGGCAGGCCCTGTCGGACCACCTGAGGGAGAACCTGCCATGGGGAGCGCAGTTGAGCGTGGACTTCGTCGAGGAGGCGAAAGGCTTCCAACAGGTCCCCTCCCATCCCGCCATCGAAGCCTGGCGCAGCGGATTGGAGGCGGCGTGGGGGGTCCCGGCCGTGGAAAAGGGGGAGGGTGGAACCATTCCCTTCCTGGCGTCCTTCGCCAGGGTGTTTCCGGACGCTCCTCTCCTGCTGGCCGGCATCGGAGACCCCGGCTCGGCCATTCACGCTCCCAACGAGAGTCTGGACCTGGGGGAACTGGAGAAGGCGATCGTCGCCGAGGCGGCGGCGCTGCGGATACTGGGGGCGGGCGCCGGCCGGCCATGAGGCTGGTCATCGCAGAGTGCACGGTCAACTACGAGGGCAGGGTGGACGCCCATCTTCCCCGCGCCCGCCGCTTGATCATGGTCAAGGCGGACGGGTGCGTGGCGATTCATGCCGACGGGGGCGCCTACAAACCGCTCAACTGGATGTCGGCGCCCAACACCCTGGAAGAGGGGGAGGAACTCTGGCTGGTGACCAATCCCAAGGGTGAGCGCCTGGAGATCACCATCCATCAGGTGTTTTCCGACATCTCGCATGAGTTGGGCGCCGATCCGGGTCTTTCCAAGGACGGGGTCGAGACCCATCTTCAGGAGTTGCTGGCCGACAGTCCCGAGGTGATCGGCCCGGGTCTGAAGCTGATCCGGCGGGAGTACCCGACCGCCATCGGACCCATCGACCTGCTTTGTACCGATCCGGAGGGTGGGACCGTGGCGGTGGAGGTCAAGCGGCGTGGGGAGATCTCTGGAATCGAGCAGCTCACCCGGTATGTGGCGCAGCTTGAGCTCGACCCGCGCCTCACGCCGGTCCGCGGGGTGCTGGTCGCCACCGCCGTCACTCCCCAGGCCAGGGTGCTGGCCGAATCCAGGTCGTTGGGTGTCCGCGAAGTGGACTACCAGTTGCTTCGCGACCCGGATGCAGGGGACCCTCGCCTCTTCGATCACTATCATTGACCGAAGAGCAAACACGGGAGCTCGGCGAGACCGGGCTGAGAGGGAGGATAGGTTCCTCCGACCGTCAGCACCTGATCCGGATAATGCCGGCGAAGGAAGCTTTCGTTTCCAAGTCCATTCCCAGGGCTCCCGACAGAAGACAAGGAGCCCGACAAAATGCGTGGAAAACTGGCGGTGGGCATCACCATCGCGGCCTTGGCCCTGGGAGCCTGTGGAGAGGCCGATCCCGACACTCTGACAATCATCAGTCACGACTCCTTCGCAGGTGGCGTGACCGAGGAGACCTTTTCCTCGTTCACCGCCGACACCGGGGTAACGGTGGAGATCGTGCCGGCAGGGGACACCGGTTCACTGGTCAACCAGGCCATCCTGACCAAGGACAATCCCCTGGCCGACGTGCTCTTCGGGGTTGACGACACCTTCCTTTCCCGAGCCCTGGACGCCGACCTGTTCCTTTCCCACCGGTCCGACCTGCTGGACAAGACTCCCGAGAACATCCGTTTGGACTCCGACAACCGCGTAACTCCCATCGACTTCGGCGACGTGTGCCTCAACTACGACCGGGACGTGATCGCCGATGCGGATGCGCCTCGCAGCCTCCAGGACCTGACAGCCGATCGCTACCGGGGCCGGTTGGTGGTGGAAAGTCCCGCCACCTCGTCGCCGGGGCTGGCTTTCCTGCTCGCCACCATCGCGGCTTTCGGAGAGGACGGATGGAAGGACTACTGGCAGGCCCTGGTGGACAACGACGTGGAGGTGGTCCCCGACTGGGACACCGCCTACTACGCCTCCTTCACCCGATGGGGAGGGGACCGGCCTTTGGTCGTCTCCTATGCCTCCTCTCCGCCCGCCGAGGTGATCTACTCCGATCCGCCCACCGACGTCGCCCCCACCGGGGTGGTGACGGAGGGCTGTTACCGCCAGATCGAGTTCGCCGGGATCCTGGAAGGGACCGAATACCCCGAAGCGGCCGGTGAACTGATCGACTTCATGCTGTCGGTGGAATTCCAGGAGCAGATCCCCCTCACCTGGTTCGTTTTCCCGGCCAACATGGATGCCTCCCTGCCCCCCGAATTCGTAGAACACACCGCTCTGCCCGATACCCCGGCGTCGGTGGCCCCGGCCCTGATCGACGCCAACCGGGAACGGTGGATAGAGGAGTGGACCGAGTTGGTGCTGGGATAGCAGGTCCGCTCGGACGGGACGCTGAACGGATGCCGCTCGGACCGAAAGGGCGCAGGTGACTTATCGCTGGGTTGCCGCCGGGGTGGCGGTGGCCTTCCTCGGCTATCTGTTCCTCTACCCGCTCGCCCGCATCCTGGGCCTGTCCCTCGGGGGAGAGGGGGGGTTCGGGGCCTTCGAGGAGGTCTTGGCCGACTCGGGGTTGCGGAGCGCCCTGTGGTTCTCGCTGTGGCAGTCCGCCGCTTCGGTGGCATTGACGCTGGTTGCGGCCGCCCCGATCACCTGGGCAGTGTCTACGTTCAGGTTTCCGGGCCGAGCACTGTCCAAGGCTTTGGTGACCGCCCCATTCGTGTTGCCCACGGTGGTGGTGGCGTCAGCCTTTCTCTCATTGGGCATCGGTGGAAGCGTCTGGGCCATCCTGGCCGCCCATGTCTTCTACAACGTGGCGGTGGTGGTGCGCACCGTGGGGGGTGTGTGGGCCAGGATCGATCGGTCCCTGTTCGAGGCGGCCCGGACCCTGGGAGCCAATCCCCGCCAAGTGTTCTGGCGTCTGACCCTTCCGCTCCTTCGCCCCGCCCTGGCCGCTGCGTCGGCCATCGTGTTTCTGTTCACCTTCACCTCCTTCGGGGTGGTGCTGATCCTGGGAGGGCTTCGATACCGAACCCTGGAGGTGGAGATCTGGCAGCAGACCGTGGTGTTCCTCAACCTCCCCGCCGCGGCGGCCCTGGCTGTAATACAACTGATCGGGGTGACCGCGGTGCTGGCCTGGTACTCCCGCTACCAGGAGCGAAAAGCGGTGGGAATCGAGATGGAGGCGGAGGATCGCAACCTGCGGTGGCCAGGCAGTCTCGCGGAGCGATTGGGGGTGGGAGCGGCGGTCTGGGGGACCCTTTTTGCCATCTCGGTTCCCCTGGTGATGCTGGTGGCCCGCTCGCTCCGTTCCGGCGGGGCGGGATGGCGTTTCTTGGCGGACCCGGGACCGCTGGCGGTGACTCCGGGCCGGGCGATGGTCAATTCTCTGTTGTACGCCGGGGTCACCGCAGTGATCGCAGTGACCGTGGGGTTGTGCGCTTCCACCGTGATAGTTTCCGGCAAGGGCCGGGCAGCCCGATGGTTCGATGTCTTGTTGATGCTGCCGCTGGGCGCCTCGGCGGTGACGGTGGGTTTCGGAATGCTGGTGGCTTTGGACCGGCCTGTGGATCTGAGGGCCACCGTAGTGCTGGTGCCGCTGGCGCATGCCCTGGTGGCCGTGCCGTTCGTGGTCCGCACGGTCACGCCCATGCTGCGGTCGGTGAGGGCTGACTTGCGGCAGACCGCCTCGGTGCTGGGCGCCTCGCCCTGGCGGGTGTTTCGGGAGGTCGACCTGCCGATCGCCGCCCGTGCCGTGGCGGTAGGCGGCGGGTTCGCGGCGGCGGTCTCCCTGGGTGAGTTCGGCGCCACCGCCTTCATAGCCCGCCCCGACACCATCACCGTGCCCGCCCTCATTTTCCGTCTGCTGGGACGCCCGGGGGCGGTCAGCTACACCGGCGCCATGGCTATGGCCGTAGTGCTGGCGGCGACGGTGACGCTCCTGATCATGGCGGTCGACCGGATCAGGCTGGGAGAGTTGGGAAGCTTCTAGGCCGACCGGACGCCCATTCGACAGCTATCGCGGTTCTTCCAGGATCCAGGCGGTCCCTGAAGGACCGTCCTGGAGGGTCACGCCCAGTCTCTCCAGGCCGGCGCGGATCCGGTCTGCCTCCTCCCAGCGTTTCTGGGCGCGGAGGCGGGACCGGGCATCGACGAGTAACTCCACGTAGCCTCCCACCCATTCGGCGGGCTCCACCAGACCGGACACCGCCAACTCCGACATCTCCAAGAGCGCGGACCTCAAGGTGTCTCGAGCCTGGAGAGACCCATCCGCAGCCTTGGACTCCAGCCGGAGCAGTGTGTCGGCAATCATCTCGGCCGACCGGGCAGCCTTGGCCTCGGTGAGATCCGGCAGAGTCTCGGGGTTCTCCTGGGGAGGCGCCGGAGGCCTGCTTTCCAGGAGCTCGAACATCGTCGCCAGGGGCATCGCTTCTCCCCCGGCCACGAACATGTCGTCCGCTCCGCTCAGGGTGACCCCTCCCACTCCCAGCACACTCATCTCTTCGGTGCCGAAGTCGATGAGGGCGGCGGTGTGCTCATCCACTCCGATCACTCCCAGTCGGTCCGGCAGCATGGCTCGAAGCCGCCGGAAGCGGCGGCGTCCCATGTAGCAGCGGCTGGTGTCGAATCCCTGGCCCTCGGTGTTGTTCCAATGGGGGATGACCACTGCCTCCAGGCCCAGGTGAGCGGTGAGGTTCATCCCTTCCAACCATTCCAGCCCGGCCCCGGCCTTGAATATCTCGTAGACCGGCAGGGTTTTGGATCCGGCGGTGAGGGCGGCGGCCGAGGCCAGGGTGACGGTGGCGCCTTCGGTGAGGCGCTTTCGCAGCGCCGTCGCCAGTCCCGTCGTCCGCCAGGTCGCCAGGGCATAGCCGGGCGAACCGGGCCCGGCGAACACGTAGCGGGCGCGGCGGACTGCGGCCAGCATCCTCTCGCGGGCGCCCTCTCCTTCCGAGGTGGATCGATAGGAGGCAACCGAGGCGTCGATGGACAGGCTGGTCCGGAAGAACCCGGTGAGCCGTTCGGAGAGGAGCGGGGCGTTTTCCTGGAATCCGTAAGGAGTGTCCAAGACCACCGCCTCCCGGGCGTCGGCCCGCTCGACTCCCAGCCGGTGGGCGGCCACCAGGCGATTGGAGACCTCCCCCGACCCCATCAGGATGAGCCGTCCGGCGTTCACGGGGATACTTCCTGCGCCAGTTCCTCGAGCCATCCGGCGGTCCGGCGAGGATATTGGGCGTGCAGGTCGTGGTGTGCATCCAGCCATATCACCCGGCTCCTGGGAAGAAGCTTCGAAAAGCGCGACACGCTTTCTTTCTTGGCGGCCCTTCCGGACATCGGCCGGGTAGAGGCGATCACCAGGACCGGCTGTCGAATGCCGGGAGCGATCTCGCATGGCCGATGCCTCCACATCTCCGCCAGGAGCCGGAAATGGTGATCCCTCTCCAGGTGGGGCCGCGCGGCGCCGTCCGGCGCCACCTCGAAGTTGGCCAACTGGCCCAGGATGCCGCTCTCCGGCCAGTCCGAGTAATGCTTGCGCAACGCCTTCTCCAAATCGGTGTAGAGCACCTTGTCAAAGGATGGAGGCGCCAGTTCCCGGGCGGCGGTCTCCCAGTCGGGGAATGCCCGGCTCAGGGTGATGAAACCCCCGTCAATACAGGCTATGGCGGCGATTCGGGTCGGGTAGCGGTCGGCCAGTTCCAGCACCACGTTGCCTCCCAGTGACTGTCCCACCGCGACGACCGCCGTTTCCGGGGGGAATGACCTGTCGATCACCGACAGCAGGTCGTCTGCCAGAGTGGCGAAGTCGAAGGGGCCGTCCACCTTGTCGGATTGGCCGTGGGATCGTTGGTCCACAGCCACAGACCGATAGCCCCTCGACGCCAGGTGGTCGGCAGCCCCATCCCAGAGTCGGGCATTGGAAGCCAGTCCATGCACGAACAGAAAGGCGGCAGGGCGAATTCCGGGCCGGCTGACCGCGCTGATGCCTATCCCCTGGTCGGTGGTGATTCTTAGCCGTGGGTGTTCTCGCACTGCCGTGATTGGCTCATCTCCGTGTTGGGTGTGTCCTCAAAGCCTGCCCGCCAAACATGAGAGGAACATTGAGATTTACCCTAACGGGCGGGTGGGCTAACATGCAGTGCTGTGACAGCCACCATCGTGTTGGGCGCACAGTGGGGCGACGAGGGGAAGGGCCGGGTCACCGATTTCTTCGCGGAGTCCGCCGACTTTGTCGTCCGCTACCAGGGAGGGAACAACGCCGGACACACCATCACCATCGGCGAACGCGTCTTTGCCCTTTCGGTCATCCCGTCGGGGGTGATGTACGAAGAATGCGTACCGGTGATCGCCTCGGGATGTGTCCTGGATCCGGCGGTTCTGATAGAAGAGATCGAGATGCTCACCCGGGAGGGAATCAGTCCCGAACGCCTCCGCATTTCCTCCAACGCTCACCTGATTATGCCGTATCACCGAGTGCTGGACGGGGTGATGGAACTGTACCTGGGCCGCAACCGGATCGGGACGACCAAACGGGGGATCGGCCCTGCCTACACCGACAAGTACCAGCGGGTGGGCATCAGGGTCCAGGACCTGTTCGACCCCCGGATCTTCCGGGAGAAGGTGGAGGCGGCTCTTGAGGACAAGAACAAGATCATCACCAGGGTCTACAACCGCCTCCCCATGGACCCCGAGGAGGTGACCTCCCGGTATCTGGAGATGGCGGACCGTCTCCTTCCCTACGTTACCGACACCTCCCTTCTCCTTTGGAATGCGATCAGCGAGGGCCGCTCGGTGTTGTTTGAAGGCGCCCAGGGAACGCTTCTCGACATCGATCACGGCACATATCCTTTCGTCACCTCCTCCAATCCCACCGCGGGCGGCGCCTTGATCGGCGCGGGGTTGGGGCCCACCGCCATCGACTCGGTGGTCGGGGTGGCCAAGGCCTACATCTCCCGGGTGGGAAGCGGACCCTTCCCTACCGAGTTGTACGACGAGGTGGGGGACTGGATGGTGGAACAGGGCCGGGAGTTCGGCACGGTGACCGGTCGACGCCGACGCTGCGGCTGGCTGGATCTGGTGGCTCTCCGCTACGCGGCGCGGGTCAACGGGTTGACGCACCTGTTCATCACCAAGCTGGACATCCTGTCGGGCCTCGACACCCTGCGGGTGGCGGTCGGCTACGACGCCGCCGGAGACAGCCACCGGGAATTCCCCCGTCAGCAGCGGGTCCTGTACAAATGCGCTCCTGTGTACGAGGAACTGGAAGGATGGTCCGAGGATATCACCGGGGCGCGGAGGTTCGAGGACCTCCCCGAGGCGGCCCGTCGATACATACGTTTCATCGAGGAGACAGTCGGAGTTCCGGTGGGCTGGGTCTCGGTCGGACCCGAGCGGAGCCAACTGGTGGTTCGCTGAGGGCAATAATAGTTCGGCGTCACAGAGGGGGTTTAGGCTGAGAGTATGGTTTGTCGTCCTGCCACTCTTGACCTTGGATTGAACACCCCGCTTCCCGGTGCTACGCATTGGGGTGGCGGCGAAGGTGCGACGCAGTTGATGTCCAATGCGGCGATGAATCAGCTATTGCCGTGCGACGCGCCTGCTCACGGGTGGTACAGGTTCGTTCTGTCTTTTCCGCCGCATCTTGTCCGTGAATACCTGGCTCGATTCGAACTGGACGCCACCGCCACGGTCCTGGACCCTTTCTGTGGTACGGGTACAACCCTTGTTGAAGCTAAGAAACTCGGCATACCGAGTGTTGGGGCGGAGGCTCTTCCCATCGCCCACCTTGCCTCCCGAACCAAGGTCGATTGGAGGCCTGATCCTGACCGCTTGGTTACCCATGCTGAGTTGGTGGCCGACAAGGCTTTGACAACTCTCGAAGCTGATGGGATTACGGACGCACCTATGGCTGAAATCCCAAATGAGGTGTGCCTCCGGTCCCTACCGCAGGAGCAGTTCCACCTGCTCCTCAAGAATTCGATCAGCTCACTGCCTTTGCACAAGACGCTGGTGCTTCTAGAGGCAATCGACAGCGAGGGTGACCAGTTGCTTGCGAGCCACGAGCGCTTGGCTTTGGCGAGCCTCCTCCCATCGGACATAGGGAATCTCCGCTTCGGACCAGAAGTAGGTGTGGGTCGGATCAAGCCAGATGCGCCTGTGGTATCAAAGTGGTTGAATCGCATGAGGAGGATGGCGGATGACCTTCGCCGTCTGACTGCGATGGACCAGGTGTCGGCATCGGTTCACCATGGTGACGCTCGCCGGATAGAACATCACGTCAACGGGAAGACTGTGGATGCGGTTATCACCTCTCCGCCCTACCCCAATGAGAAGGATTACACGAGAACGGCTCGGTTGGAGTCGGTTTTGCTCGGGTACATGGGAGGAAGGGGGGACCTTCAGCGGTCCAAGAAGAGGCTGGTTCGATCCAACACCAGGGGGGTGTATAAGGAAGACCACGACGACCGTTGGATTCCTACCCGAAGCAAAATACATGAAGTGGCTGATCGAATCGAAGCGAGACGCATAGAACTCTCCAAGAATTCAGGATTCGAGCGAACCTACCACCGGGTCACCAGGCTGTACTTTGGTGGGATGGCGCGCCACTTCGCGAGCTTGAGCAAAGTGCTGCGGCCTGGCGCTCGACTGGCTTATGTGGTTGGCGATCAGGCATCTTATCTGAGGGTGATGATTCGGACAGGCCGGCTATTGGGCGAAGTGGCATGTGAACTCGGCTACGAAGTTGAAGGGATAGATCTCTTCCGAACCAGAATGGCTACCGCTACCAATCAGCACCTGCGGGAGGAAGTCCTCTTGCTTCGCTGGCCCGGATGACAGGGCATGGCTGATTCAAAAACGGGAAGAAGCAACCGATACACGCAGATAATCCAGCATGTCTTCGAACGACGCTTCCGACCGGGCGATGAGGAAGTGGCTTTCACCCGCGCCGACTTTGAGCTTGCAGCCAACAGCTTGGCTCTGGAGGTGCCCAGGAACCTCGGAGACGTTGTGTACTCATTCCGTTACCGGATCCCATTGCCGGAAAGCATCACGTCTCTTGCCCCAGCAGGTCGGGAGTGGGTGATATTCCCTGCCGGGAAAGGCGTTTACTGCTTTCGTTTGGCGCCATTCGGTCTTGTCCTGCCCCGGTCGGGTCTCGACATGATAAAGGTGCCCGATGCCACCCCGGGTCTGATTGCAAGGTATGCGACCTCTGACGAACAAGCGCTCTTGGCGAGAGTTAGGTACAACAGGCTCCTGGACATATTCACGGGTGTCGCTTGTTATTCGTTGCAGAGCCACATGCGGACAACCATTGAGGTGGACAACCCCCTGAGCGGTGCTCTGGACAAAAGCCAGGTAGAGACTGACGAGCTTTACTTGGGCATAGATCGATATGGTGCTCATCACATCTTCCCTGTCCAGGCCAAGGGCGGGTCCGATGCCATCAGCGTCGTTCAGATATGGCAAGACTTCAGGGTTGCCACACAAAAGTTCCCTGGTCTAATCCCGCGGCCCGTGGCGGCGCAATTCGATGCTGAAGATGTCATTGTGCTCTTTGAGTTCAGAGAAGGCGACGGTGGAATTGTGATTGTTCAAGAGCGTCGTTTCCAACTCGTGAATGAGGATGAGTTGACGAGTGAGGAACTCCAGTGCTATCGAGATGTTGCCCAGCGGTTTCATTGAGCCACTCAGGTTCCACCTGATTGGTAAGGGGGG
>VXSV01000088.1:0-23596 GCA_009837815.1 Acidimicrobiia bacterium | reverse complement strand
TGTCTTCGAGGAGGAAGGGCAGGACGTAGTAGCCGTGGATCCGCTTGGGGCGGGGAATGTAGATCTCGATTCGGTAGCGGAAGTCGAAGAGCCGCTCCAGCCGCGGCCGGTTCCAGACCAGGGGATCGAAGGGCGAGAGGAGCGCGCGTCCCCCGACGCGGCGGGGCGAGGGGGCGTCGGGATCCAGGTAGGCCGGCTCCGACCAGCCCTCAACCTCCACTTGGCGGATGTCGCCTGAGGAGGCCAGGTCGGAGAGCGCTTTGCGGGCCGGCCAGATGCCTATGCGGTAGTAGTCGGCGAGGTCGGCCGCGGTGCCCAAGCCGCAGCGTTCCACCGCCAGGCGCAGCAGCCCACGGAGGGCTTCCGGCCCCTCGACCGGAGGCTCGTTCAGCGCCCAGGCGGGATGAACCCGCTCGGGAACGTCGAACCAGCGAACGAAGTTCGGACGGTCGGTCACGGTGACCTCGCCCTTCCAGAACAGCCACTCCAGGGCGCGTTTGCCCATCGAATGTCCCCACCACGACCCGCCGGATTTCCCCGGCTCGCTCAGGTCGGAGACCCGAAGCGGTCCTTTTTCGGCCACTTCCCGGCGCACCTGCTGCACGTATTCGGGGTTGTCGTAATTGACGGACTCGATCCATCCCCGGGGCGTCTCGCGCATCCGGTGGACGAAGAGGGGGCGATGGCCGATCGGCATCAGGGATCGCTCGTGCCCCCAGTACTCGAAGAGTTCCTGCGATGTCCACAGCCACTGGTCCAAGGTGTCACGCGGGTAGGCGCCCAGGCGCGAGAAGAAAGGGAGATAGTGGGCTCTGGCCAGCACATTGACAGAGTCGAGTTGGACGACACCCATCGTGCCGAGGGTCTCGCGGAAGTGGTCGGCGTCCACCGGCGCCTTGGGGCGGGCCCGCCCGAGCCCTGTTGCGGTGATCGCCATCCGGCGGGCCTCTGCCAGGGTCAGCCGCTTCATACCCGCAAACGGAGGCGTCCCGGGAGTTCGGCGGTGTTGGTCTCAGGGCACATCCGATAGGAGCCTATGGTCGTCCCAGTGGCCATCAGCCCATTTGTGGCCGGGCCGTCGGGCGTCTGCAGGTAGTCTCCCATAAGCGGCGGGAGCCAGCTTCTGCCGGGACGATGAGATGATTGATCGCTACACGCTTCCGGAGATGGCCGAGTTGTGGTCGGCTGAACGGCGCTTGGCCACCTGGAAGAAGGTGGAGGAATTGGCGCTGGAGGCATGGGCCGAAGCGGGAGTGGCGCCCGCCGAGGCCGTGACCGCAATCCGGGAGGCGCCGGTTCCCACTCCCGAACAGGTGGCGGAGCGGGAGGCGATCATCAATCATGATCTTGCCGCCTTTGTCGACGTCCTGGCGGCGGGCATGGAAGAGGGAGGGGAGTGGCTCCACTACGGGCTCACCTCCTCTGATGTGGTAGACACGGCTTCCGGCGTGATCATGGACCAGGCGGCCCGGCTGTTGATCCGTGAAGTCGAGCGGCTCTTCTCGGTGGTCAGGGAGGCGGCGCTTGAGCATCAGGGGACCGTGATGCTGGGCCGCACCCACGGCATGTGGGCCGAGCCCACCTCCTGGGGTCTGAAGATGGCGAACTGGGCTTTCCAGTTGGCCAGGGACCATGAGCGGCTCGGCGCCGCCCGCCGAGCGGTGGCGGTGGGCAAGGTGAGCGGCGCGGTCGGCACCTATGCGCAGTGTCCCCCGGCGGTGGAGGAATACGTTTGCAGGAAGCTCGGGATCGGATCGGAACCGGCTTCCACCCAGGTGACAGCCCGTGATCGGCACGCCCAGTTTCTGGGCGCCGTCGCCTTGGCCGGGGCGTCCCTTGAGCGATTCGCCACCGAGATCCGCCTGTTGCAGCGCAATGAGGTGGGAGAGGCGGCGGAGGGATTCCGGCCCGGCCAGAAGGGTTCTTCGGCCATGCCCCACAAGCGGAACCCGATCGCCTCGGAGAGAATGGCCGGGATGGCCCGACTGCTCCGGGGGTACTCGATGGCCGCACTCGAGAATGTGGCGCTCTGGCATGAGCGGGACATCAGCCACTCCTCGACCGAGCGGGTGATCATCCCCGACGCCTGCACCGTTCTTCACTACATGCTGGTGACATTCACCGGGTTGATGGAGCGCCTGGAGGTGAACGCGGAGCGAATGAGGGCCAACCTCGATTCGACCGGAGGCCTGGTGGTCAGCGGGGCGCTTCTGTCGGAGTTGATCGGCCAGCCCGGCCTCAGCCGTGACGACGCCTACCGGATAGTGCAGCGAAACGCGGCGGCGGTGGTTGAAAGCGGTGGGGTCCTGTGGGAGAAGCTGGCCGCCGATCCCGACGTGACGGTCCCGGCCCACCGACTGGAAGAGGTTTCCGACCCGATGAGGTTCCTGGCGGAGACACCGGTGGTCTTCGAACGGCTCCGGGCTCTCAACCTGCCGCCCCACTGATTGACTGTCGGTTGGCGGGCATCCCAACCGGCTCCTTCTTAAAGGGTTTCGGCTGGCGGGGGGACCCACCAGCCGAAACAGTCGATTGCTTACGGATTGGGATCAGTTAACCGCGGGCGATCTCCAGCCAACTGTCGACCCGATCGCGGTTGGATGCGATCCAGGCCTCGGCGTCAGCTTCCACGTCGGCGTCGGAGTACTCGTCCGCCGCGGCCATCCTGGCGTTCTGAGCGGCGATGTCGCTCAACGGAATCGCCACCACCTCGAGGAGACGGCGAATGTCCGGGTTGTCATCCAAGAAGTCGGTGTTGGCGACTGCCCGGATGTCGTTGACGCCGTGCTCGTACACCCAGACCACATTGTCCCCGGCCACCAGCGAGTTGGCGGTCCAGTTGGGAGTGTAGGCGTAGAACAGCACCGACTCACCGGCATTCACCCGGTCTATGACGCCTGCGACCAGGTCGTCGTAGTCACCGACGACCTGCTCCACGGCGGCGTCCCAGTTTCGATCGGCGATCACGTCGTTGATCCAGGTGTTGCATCCCCAACCGGCGTTGCATCCGATCAGGTCGGCCTTGCCGTTTCCGTTGGAGTCGAATACACCGACGTTGGCGGCTACGTCAGCCATGGATGTGATGCCCAACCGGTCGGCCGTGGCCTTGTCGACCATCCAGCCTTCGACGCCTCCCTTGGCTACTTCATAGCCGACGGGTTCGATAGGGAGTTCCACCGCTTGGCCGGTGACGTTCTCTCCCTCCAGGAAGATGTCGTGGTTCGGGAACCATCCGTTGGCCCACAGGTCATACTGCCCGGCGGCCAAGGCCGGATAGAAGGAAAAGGGCTGCAGCTCCGCCAACGCGGGATCGGTGACCTCGTATCCGAGTTCCTCGATCAACTGAGCGTAGATGGCGGCCTGCATGTGACCCGAGCCCCAATCAGCTCGGGCCATGGTCACCGGTCGGTCCTGGCCTTCGGTGGCGCAGGCGGACAGCACCAGCACGAACGCCGCAAGACCGGCGATCAATACGTTCGATCTCTTCCTCATGACTGGTCACCTCCTCTACCGAGCCTCTCGAGCAAACCGCTGTGCTGGGCCTTGAAGATGGCTTCGTCGTAGTGACTCTCCAGGAGGTCGAGTTCTTCGTCGAAGGCCTTCTTGAGGCTCCACAGCATGATGAGAAGCACGAACAGGAATGGCAGGCCGGTGGCCACGGCGGCCGTTTGGAGCGCCGATAGGCCACCTCCCAACAGCAACACGCAGGCGACCAGGCCTTCCATGCACGCCCAGAAAACCCGCTGGGGCTTGGGCGAGTCGAGCTTCCCTCCGGAGGTGAGGTGATCCACGACCAGAGATCCGGAGTCCGACGAGGTGACGAAGAACGAGACCAGCAACAAGATGCCGACTATCGAGACGAAGAAGGTCCATGGGAAGGCCTCCAACATCACGAACAGGGCGGTGGCCACGTTTTCGTTCACCGCGGTGGCGACGTCCAGCTCCCCGGTCATCTGCAGATTCATGGCCGCTCCGCCGAACACCGCGAACCACAGGAAGCACAGGAGACAGGGAAGGACGATCACACCGATGATCATCTCCCTCACCGAGCGTCCCTTGGAGATTCGGGCGATGAACATCCCGACGAAGGGAGACCAGGAGATCCACCATCCCCAGTAGAAGATGGTCCACCACTGCTGCCACTGGGTCTCGATCAAAGCTGCGTTCCAGAACGAGAACTCCGGCAATATCTGGATGTAGACGCCGATGCTCTCAACGTACAGCGAGAGGACTAACAGAGTCGGTCCCACCAGCATCACGAACAGCAGGAACGCCGCCGCCAGATAGACGTTTAGCTGGCTCAGTCGCTTGACCCCTGCGTCCAGGCCCGCAACAACCGAGATGGTTGCCAACCCGGTGATGAAGGCGATCAGGACGATCTGAAAGCCGGTGCCGTCCGGAAGGCCGAAGAGCTTGTTCAGCCCCGCGGCAGCCTGACCGGCGCCGAATCCCAGTGAGGTGGCGAGACCGAAGAGGGTAGCCACCACCGTCAAAATGTCGATGGCGTTGCCCCATCCGCCGTAGATCCTCGGACCGAGAATCGGATAGAAGACCGAACGGAAGGTCAGTGGCAGGCCGCGGTTGTAGGCGAAGAATCCCAGGGCCAGAGCTACCAGGCCGTACAGCGCCCATCCGTGGATCCCCCAGTGGAGGTAGGAAGTGGCCAGCGCTCCTCTTGCCGCGCCCGCTGACAAGGGCTCGACTTCGAAGATGGGAGGCGGCGCCGTCAGGTGATAGATCGGCTCTGCAACACCCCAGAACATCAACCCGATGCCAAGCCCGGCGGAGATCAACATCGCGTACCAAGCGCCTGTGGAGAACTCCGGAAGGGCGCCCGGACCGCCTAGTCGGATCTTGCCGTATCTCCCTAACGCAAAGTAGAGAGCGGCGCCGATAAAGATGTTGAACGCAATGATGTACAGCCAACCGACCTTCTCGTTGATGAAGGTGAGAATGGTGCCGAACACGTCCGCGGCTGAATCCGGAAACAACAAGGTCCAGGCAATGAACAGCAACAGGAAGCCTGCCGCATAGAACGTCACCTGCGGGTGGATATCAAATCCATACTTGACGATGTTCTTGTCGCCGGGCTCCCGGTCGGACACCTCGGGGTAGAAGTCGATGTCGGGATCGACTTGGAGGCCTTCGAACTGGGGTCGGTTACGGATGGCCGCCGCGCGGCGGCGATCCTCTTCCTCTTCCCAGTCCTCGTAGGCCTCGGCGATCTGAGTGAGATCGAGATCTTCTTTCTCAGACATACGAACTCCTTTCTACTCGTGGGTCAACCACTTCGCCTCCTTCCGTCGTCTTGTCTCTTCATTACCACCCGCTGCGAGCGGTCTCCAAAACCTCAGCCCGCATCGACGGGACTGTGGCATTCCCGGCAAACCCTACTTATGAACCTGCGGGCGTGTCGCAAAAAGCGCGAAACTTTTTTGGTGTTTCACCTAGTGGAATGAGTGTCGAATTCAGGACGGAAAAGGAGCACTATCGCATCGCCTTGCTACCCTTTGGCCCAGCCCGACCGGACACCCTTTCATGCGCAGAATCTCCATAGTTGTCTTGGGAATACTGTTAGTACTGGTTGTTTCTCCGTTGGCCGCCGGAATGGCTCAGGTGGAGTCGGAGGATGACGGCGCCGGAAAGCAACCGGTGCGAATGGCCCGGGCTACCTGGGACACCGGCTGGTTCCAAGCCGAGGTTTACCGCCTTTTGATCCAGCGGCTCGGATATCGCGTCGAGGGGCCTGTCACCATGGACAATGACGAGTTCTACCAAGCCCTTGCGGTCGGCGAGGTGGACCTTTGGGCCAATGGATGGTTCCCGACACACGATGTCTTTCTACAAGAGGGCAGCGTGGAACCGGTGGGAACCCAAGTGGACGATGGGGCGTTGCAGGGATACTTCGTGGACAAGGCGACCGCAACAGCCCACGGGATCACCAATCTCGGTGACTTGTCCTCTCCTGAGATTGCCGCCCTGTTCGATGAGGACGGGGACGGATTGGCCGATCTGATCGGGTGCGAACGTTCGTGGGGCTGTGCTGCGATCATAGATCACCACCTGGAGGTCTATGGGTTGAGGGAGACGGTTGAACAGGTCCAGGGTACCTACTCACCCCTGATCAGGGCGACCGTCGACCGCTACCGGGCAGGGCAACCGGTTCTCTACTACACCTGGACGCCCAACTGGACGGTTGGCGGTTTACAGCCTGGAGTGGAAGTGGTTTGGCTCGAGACGCCCTTCCCCGCATTGCCCTCGGAGCAGGCCGCCTACCTGGATCGGACCACCATCGCCGGGATCCGGGGGTGCGCCAACGATCCCTGCCAGGTCGGCTGGCCTCCCAACGACATACGTGCGGTGGCCAACACTCGGTTCCTGCAGGCCAACCCTTCCATCCGCAGGCTGTTGGAGCAGGTGGTCATACCACTGGAAGACATCTCGGCGCAAAACGCTTTGATGGTGGCGGAAGAAGGGGACCCCGAGGACATTCGACGCCATGCCAAGGAGTGGGTGGACGCCAACCAGCACCTCGTGGAGGAATGGTTGGAGGCTGCGGACCCGGAGGCGGTGGGACTGGGGGACATAGGGGACGCGGTCTCGGCCGCGGGAGGCAGGATGGCGGTGGCCGCACGCATTCTCCCGCCATTCGTGATCTATGACGACCGCTCCTACAGCGGTTTCGAGGTGGAGTTGGCGTATCTCCTGGCTGCCCGCCTGGGGATGGAAGTGGACATCCACGCGGTGGATACGGTGGCCAAGCAGATCGATGACATCGACCGTGGCGTTGCCCGAATGGCTCTGGGGGGAGTGGCTATCACCGAATCCAGGGAGCGGCTGGTCGACTTTTCGTTGCCGGTGCTCAACACCGGGCTGACCATCATGGCGGCCAGCGAGGCGAACCGTAGCCTGGGTGATCGGATCCTTTTGTTCCTGAGGGCCATCACCTCATCGGACCTTCCATGGTTGCTGGTGGTGTTCGGCGTGGCAGTGCTGATCTCCGCCCATGTGATGTGGTGGCTGGAGCGGCATCAAAATGCCGATTTCGCGGTTCCCTACCGCCAGGGAATCTGGGACTCGTTCTACTGGTCGGTGGTGACCATGAGTACGGTCGGTTATGGCGACAAGGTGGCGAAAGGTGACAAAGGGAGGGTGTTCGCGCTGATCTGGATAGCCCTGGGAACTCTGGTGTTCGCCAGTTTCACCGCCTCCATCGCCTCTTCCCTGGCGGTTAGCGAATTGCGTGGGGGGATCGCCGGGCCCTCCGACTTGCCCGGTCACCGGGTTGCCACGGTCCCTCAATCCGCGGCGGTCGCCTACCTGTCCACCATAGGGGTGGGGCCGGTCCTGGTGCAGGACATCGCCGAGGCGTATTCGCTGCTTCGAGCAGGCGACGTCGACGCGGTTGTATTCGATGCTCCCGTCCTTCACTTCCATGCTTCCCGGACGGGAGGCGGCGAGGTGATCACGGTCGGCCCCGACTTTGAACAGGTCCAGTACGGGTTCGTGCTGAGCCAGCAGGACGCCGAATTCCGCGAGCGGGTCAATCTGGCCCTGTTGGACCTCATCGAGAGCGGGGTTTACCGCCGGCTCCATGACCGGTGGTTCGGTCCGTTGAGTTGAGCGCCGGTCTTGGCCGAAGTCTGTTGGCCCTGACTGCCGGCAACTGGTAGCCTCGGGCCCATGTCATGGCGCAGCAAGCCCAACACCCTGCCCGACAGGCAAACAGCCCTCCCCGGCCGGGAGCAACCTCTTTCGGTGCCTGAATTCCACTTTGTGACCGGCGCTCGCATCGCGCCACCCTTCCGGGAAGGGTCAGAGGTGATCTGGTTCGGCATGGGTTGCTTCTGGGGCGCCGAGCGGATGTTCTGGCAGACCGAGGGGGTGTACTCCACGGCAGTCGGGTACGGGGGCGGAATCACTCCCAATCCCACTTATGAAGAGGTGTGCTCGGGAATGACCGGCCACACCGAGTTGGTGCAGGTTGTGTATCTGCCGGGACAGATCGACCTCGACGCACTTATGGCCATCTTCTGGGAGGGCCATGATCCGACCCAGGGGATGAGACAGGGGAACGACCACGGGACCCAGTACCGCTCCGCGGTGTACGTCTCCCGCCCCGAGCAGTTGTCGACCGTCCGGGAAAGCCTCGATGCCTACCAGAAGGAATTACACAGGAGCGGATACGATCTGGTCACCACCGAGATCGGCGAGGGGAAGCAGTTCTACTACGCGGAGGACTACCACCAGCAGTATCTGGCCAAGAACCCGTGGGGGTACTGCGGCATCGGCGGCACCGGGGTTTCCTACTGCACCCCCGCACAAGCACGGCCCGCCGCCGGGTAGGCCGCCGAGCGGGGTGAAGGAGTCTCTTCGGTCCCGGGTTCCTCCGTTTCATGTGATGGAGGTGATGAAAGCGGCCGCCCTTACCGAGGCGGGCGGTGGGGACGTCCTTCACCTTGAGGTTGGTCAACCCATGCGGCCTGCTCCCATTCGGGTGTTGGAGGCCGCCCGGAAAGGCCTGATCGAGGACCGGCTGGGCTACACCGCCGCAACCGGCCTGGGCGCCCTCCGGGAGAGGGTGGGTCGCTTCTATGAGGACCGCTACGGCCTGGATGTCTCACCGGATCGGGTGGTGATGACCATCGGGGCCTCCGCCGGGTTCGTTCTTTCCTGTTTGGCGCTCTTCGATCCCGGGGATCGGGTGGCGATGACCGTGCCCGGCTATTCGGCCTACCGCAACGTCCTCTCCGCGCTGGGCTTGGAGTTGGTGGAGGTGCGTGTGGACGCCGGGACCCGCTTTGCCCCTTCGACCGAGCGGCTGGAGATGGCCGGTCCGTTGGACGGCCTGGTGGTGGCGAGTCCCTCGAACCCGACCGGGGTCACCCTCACCCCCGAAGAGTTGGGCGCGGTGGTCGACTTCTGTGAGACATCCGGGACCGCCCTGATCAGCGATGAGATCTATCACGGGATCCACTACGGGGAGCGGGCCGCCGGCGCACTCGAGTTCAGTGATGAGGTGGTGGTGGTGCAGAGCTTCTCAAAGTACTTCTCGATGACCGGGTGGCGCCTGGGGTGGCTGGTGGTGCCACCCCGGATGTTCCGACCTGTGGAACGGCTGTCTCAGAATCTGTTCATCGCGCCGCCTACCGTGTCCCAGTTGGGCGCCATGGAAGCCTTCGAGTGCACCGGGGAACTGGACGCGATCGTCGCCGATTACGCCAAGAGCAGGGAGGTGCTGGTGAACGGGTTGGCGGAAGCAGGCATAAGCCGGATCGCTCCTCCCGACGGGGCATTCTATGTTTACGCCGACATCTCTCATCTGGGCATGGATTCTCCGACCCTGTGCGCTCGGTGGCTGAAGGAGATCGGAGTGGCGGTCACTCCCGGCATCGACTTCGATCCCGAGCAGGGAGATCGCTGGGTCCGGTTCTCCTACTCCGAATCCACCGAAGACATCGCAGAGGCGGTTCGCCGTCTCAAGGGATGGTCGGGTCTGCGCTAAACCGTGGACCGGTAGAGTTGCGGCCGTGACCGACGCTTGTGTGCCGGGTGTTGACGGGGGCTTCGCCGAGATGGTGGGCATAGTTCTCGACGAGTGGTCCTCGTCGAGGGTGCGCGGGCATGTGGAAGTCGGGACCGAGCACCATCAGCCGTTCGGCATGGTGAACGCCGGACTCCACACCACCATGGTGGAGACGCTGGCCTCGGTCGGCGCCTTCATATGGGCCGAGGAGCAGGGCATGCCGGCGGCGGTCGGCGTCCACAACGCCACCGATTTCTACCGTTCCCATCGCCTGGGCCGCCTGGACGGGGAAGCCGTGCCTGTTCACCAGGGGCGGAGCCAACAGATCTGGCAGGTGACCATAACCCGCGCCTCGGATGGGAAGATGGTTGCCCAGGGGCGGCTGCGGCTACAGAACCTGGAACACCTTCGCTGACAGTCCCCCCACCGCCGGGAAGTACAAGCAGCGCCGGGGACAGGGGTTTTGGCAAAAACTCTCCGTTTTCCCGGACGTGACCGGGTTCGAGTGAGTAGTGTCCGGATATCGGATAAGGATTCCGGTAAACGGGCATTTCGATCAGAGGTTCCCGCTTGGCAGGGTCAGGTGGGGCAGGTCTGTCGAGATTGACTGAGAACGAAAAGAGCAGCGGGACCCTGATGCCCATCCTCTCTGGGTGGCGAGGGTTCGGAAGGAGAAGGCAGGTATATGAGTAAACGTAGATCTTGGGTACGAGTGTTGGTGGTGCTGTCCGTCCTGGCTCTTGTCGCCACCGCCTGTGGTGACGGAGAAGAAGAGGCGGCGGAAACCACTGCAGCCCCAACCACCGCGGCCCCAACCACCACTGCCGCTCCCGAACCGGAAGAGCCCATCAAGCTGGGAACCGTCTGGTTCAACTCGGGAACGGCGGTCGGTTTGGGCGACATCATGCGCAACGGGTTCGAGTTGGCTGTAATGCAGCAGAACGAGGCCGGTGGCGTATTGGGACGCCAGGTCGAGGTTATCCACTATGACGAAGGCTATTCGGCCGACGAATCGGTGGCGTCGGCTCGCAAGGCCATCGCCGACGGAGTGGCCGGCGTGGCCGGCGGCAACGACGCCACAACCTGCGTGGCTATGAAAGACGTCTTGAAAGAGGAGAGTGTCCCGCTGGTGGTGACCGCCTGCGGCTCGGAGTTGATAACTACCGAGGGATATGACGGAGCGGTGCATATCCGCGCTCCGGTGAAGCAGACCCAGTCGGACAGCAACGCACTCTCGGTGTTGGCCCGTTGGATGATCCAGCAGGGTTACAAACGGGTCCAGGGCGTAGGAGTCGACTCGGACTGGGTGTTGCTCACCAATGATGAGTTCACCCGGATCTTCGACGAAGAGGCGCCGGACGACTTCGAGTACAGCGGGATGATTTACTTCCCCTATGGAACTGCCGAAGCCCGGGTGGAAGTCACCAAGGGCGTGGGCAACGATCCGGATCTCCTGTATCTCGGTCTGTGGGGCAAGGACGTGGTGGTCAACGCCGTCCAAGCCGCTCGAGAGATCGGCTACGAGGGCGACATCATGGTCAATGAGGTTGTGTACACCCCGCCGGAAGTCGAAGCCTTGGGTGATCTCTCCGAAGGCATATACAGTTCCACCGGGTGGATTCTGGACGAGTCCATCCCCGAGGCGGCCGCCTTCTCCTCGGCATATGAAGCCGAGTACGGAGCACCGCCTGATTGGTGGTCCGAACTGGGCTACACCGCCGCCCTGCAGTTGATGGCAGCCATCGAGGCGGCTGGAACCACCGACTATGAAGCAGTGGCGCCCCTCATGAACGACGAGCACGGGTTTGTCACCCCTCGCGGTAAGCCCTTGCGCTTCAACGAGAATGGACTCCGACTGGTTGACGACTGGATCATCATCCAGTCAACCGGTGGTGAACTGCATCCCGTGGACGCCGTTCCGCTGGCCGGGTAGAGGCAACTCTCCCATAACTTCTGATGTATCGGTCTGCGCCCCTATCCAGGGCCAGACCGATACATCCTGTTTTGACCAAGGAAGGAGGCGCTGGAGAGAGTGGAGAGAGTATTCGTACCGGTTGAGGAGGAACTCTTCCGGGCCATCGGGTCGAAGAGCCGGTGGAATGACGTGGTGCGGGTGGGAGACACTCTCTGGGTGACGGGCCAGTTGGGCTGGGACAAGACCACCGGCGTACTGGGAAAAACCCTGGAAGAGCAGGCGGAACTGGCTCTGGAGAACCTCAAGGTCGCCTTGGAACGGGCCGGCGCCAAGATGAGCGATGTGGTCCTGACCAGGGTGTACCTGGTTGATCACGACCACTATCACCGGTATGAGCCGATTTATGCCCGGTATTTTCCCGAACGACAACCCGCCCGGGTGTCGGTGGTGGTGGCCGAGTTGATTCACCACGCCCTGATCGACATCGAGGCGGTGGCAGTGGTGGACGGTGACGGATGATGCTTCGCCGGCCGGCCCGGGTTCGGCACAGCAGCCATGGTGTGAGGAGCGGAAGATGATCAAGACGGTCACCCTGCTGACCAGACGGGCGGATCTGACCAGCGAGCAATTCCATGAACACTGGAAGACGGTCCATGCACCCCTGGTGCTGGCCATGCCCAGGGTTCGCCGGTACGTTCAATGCCGACCCATGGAGGTTGCCGGTCGTGTTGCGCCTTGCGATGGGGTGGCGGAGGTGTGGTATGACACCGTGGAGGACTTTCTGGCCACCGCCGACTCCCCCGAGTACGCCGCTCTGCTGGCAGACGAGAGGAATTTCATGGGCGCCAAGACCCAAGACTCGGTCTTCGTGATCGTCGAGGAGGACGAGTTCGTTGTCAAATAGTTTCGACGGTGGCACATGACCGCTGTTCCCAGCCAGCAGAGGGGGTCTCTCTCCAAGGGCCTGCGGATTCTGGCTGTCTTCGACGAAAAGTCTCCTGCTCTTTCGGTGGCCGAAATCGCCCGGCGCACCCAGATCAGCCGGGCCAGCGTCTACCGCCTGGCCGGCGCTTTGGAGGAACTGGGGTACATCAGCAGAACAGAGCGTCTCTACCGGCCTTCCAAAAAGGTGCTGATGCTGGGGGTGGCCGCGGTGGAGTCAAGAGAATTCGTGGAGCACATCCGCCCCTACCTGGATGAGATCAGCCTGGCTCTGCCTGATGCCACCGCGGTCAACTACGGCGTCCTGGAGGGCGCCGAGGTGATTTACATGGCGAGACGTCACCGCGACGACATCATCACAATCAATCTTCAGGTGGGCAGTCGACTGCCCGCCCATCTGAGTTCTTTGGGCAAGGCCATTCTCTCGGCCATGCCGCCCCGGGAGGCGGAGGGTGTTTTGAGGACGATGGACTTCCAGCCCCGGACCACCACCACGGTGACGGGGGCTGATGACTACCGGGCGCAACTGGAGGAGGCCCGGATCAAGGGGATCGCTCTGAACGACCAGGAACTGACCGTGGGTCTGCGTTCGGTGTCGGCGCCGGTGTTCCACGGCGCGGAGGTGATAGGAGCAGTCGGTGTGGCAACGCTGGCGACCCGAGCCGACATCGAGACATTGGAAGACCACTACGGCCCTATTCTCAAATCCTTCGTGGAGAGGATCAGCGGGGAAATTTCGGCAATACGGTTAGACAACCGGGTCCCCATCTACGGCTAGCCATGAATCGGTGGTCTCAATCCGGGTTGGTCGGAAACCAAGTGAGGTCCGGCGGATGAGTTGGGACGTCATCGGCCAGCAACTCTGGAACGGTCTTCTCAACGGCTCCATCTACGTCATATTCGCGGCGGGGTTGAGCCTGGTGTTCGGGGTCATGAGGGTGATCAACATGGCTCATGGCGAGTTGACCATGTTGGGCGCCATGCTGTTGTTCACGGTCACCGACCTGGTGGGATTGGCTTACTTCCCGGGGGCCGCGCTGGTGGTGCTGGTGATGGCCCTGGCCGGTTTCCTGGTCAATCGGGTCACCGTTCGCCCGTTCCTGGGCCATTCGGAGTTGGTGGTGATTCTCTCCACCGTGGCGCTGAGTTTCGTGTTGCTGAACGGCAGTCTGGTGGTGTGGGGGTCGGGACCCAAGGGAGTCGAAAAGCCCTTCAATGAGATTGTCCAGGTGGGAGGGGTGTACATAACCACCGCCGGCCTCCTGCTGGTGGGGGTGTGCTTCGCGGCGGTGATGGGTCTATATCTCATGCTCACCCATACCAAGCTGGGCAAGAAGACCCGGGCCACCGGCCAGAACCTGTTGGGCGCCCGTCTGATAGGGATCAACACCACCGCCATCTACGACACCACCCTGATAGTTGCCTCCGGATTGGCGGCCCTGGCCGGAGTGTTGATTGTCCTGGTCTCGTCTGCAACTCCCAACCTGGGACAACCTCTGCTGATCACCGGATTTGCGGTGGTGATCGTGGCGGGGATGGGAAATGTGGCGGGAGCGGTGGCGGTGGGCCTGTTCATGGGCGTAACCGAGGCATTGTTCGGACAGTTCGTCTCGACCTACTACCGCCAGGGATACCTGTACGTGGTAATGATCATCGTCCTGCTGCTGCGCCCCCAGGGCCTGTTCGGGAGGAAGTGACGTGCGGCTGACGGTGCCTGCGGGTTGGTGGCTGGGTGGCGCATTGCTGGTGGTGGCTGCGTTGACGCCCCTGTTCGTTTTCACCAACACCTACAACCGCGGGCTGTTGGTGCTGATCATTATCTATGCGGTGGCAGGGCTCAGTCTCGATTACATCATGGGAGAGATGGGACAATTCTCCTTCGGACACGCCGCCTTCTGGGGGTTCGGCGCCTATGTCTCAGCCAAACTTGCGCTCGATCTGGGGATTTCTCCCTGGATCGGGTTCCTGGCGGCGCCGGTCGCCGCCGGCCTGGTGGGTCTCCTGATCGGTTACATCGCCCTGCGCCGCACGCGGGGCCTCGAACTGGCGATCGTCACCCTGGGCTTCGGGGTGCTGGCCTGGACGGTGGCGCTGAGGTGGAGACCGGTTACCGGCGGTCCGTCAGGACTGCGCCAGGTCCCCCCGCCCAGTCTGTTCGGCTGGGAGATCCGCTCGGAGTTGGCCTACTTCTACTTCTCCCTGCTGTTGCTGCTGGGCATAGTGTTCCTCTTGTCGAGGCTGCGAACCTCCCGTTTCGGCAGAGGCGTGCGCAGCATTCACGAGAACGAGGACCTCGCCAAGTCGGTTGGTGTGGCGGCCACCAAATACTATGTGCTGGCGTTCTCCTTCGCCTGCGCGCTGGTGGGGTTCTCCGGAGCTCTGTACGCCCATCACTTCCGGTTCGTCAACCCGAATCTGTTGGGTCTCGACTACATGTTCATCTTTTTGATCGTTGTTCTGGTAGGAGGAAGGGGGACCCTGTGGGGCCCGGTATTGGGTTCGGCGATTTTCGTCCTGGTGAGCGAATGGCTGCGGGCCCTGCAGGAATACCGGTTCGTGATATTCGGTGTGGTGCTGCTGCTGGTGGTGCTGTTCATGCCCATCGGTGTCTTTCCCGCCTTGCAGAACGTCGCCCGCCGGATGAGGGGAGGAAAGGACGCCGGAGGGGACGTCACCCCGGGGGGACAAGACCCTGTTTTGGAACCGGGCGGGGCGGGCTAGGGATGGCGATTCTTGAGACCAGCGGGCTGACCAGAATGTTCGGCGGTCTTTCGGCGGTGGACCGTTTGGACCTGTCCGTGGAAGAGGGGGAAATCCGGGGTCTGATCGGACCCAACGGCTCCGGCAAGACCACCGCCCTCAACTTGATAACCGGTTACCTCAAACCCAGTAGGGGGGCGGTGACGTACCGGGGGTCGGAGGTGACAGGCCGCCAACCCCACGACCTGGCGCGTATGGGTTTGGTGCGTACCTTCCAGATCACAACCCTGTTCGAGAATCTGACTGTCCGGGACAACGTACTCCACGGCAGCCATCTCAACAACCCGACGTCGTTGATGGGAGCCATGCGAAGATCCGGAAGATACCGCCGGCAAAGTGCGGAGATGGAGGACCGGGTACGGGAGTTGCTGGCTTTCGTGGGTCTCGGCGAAAGGATCGACGCGGTGGCCCGAGACCTGTCGGCGGGAGAGCATCGGTACCTGGAAATTGCCATCGCCCTGGCGGCCGGTCCCAGGATGCTTCTTCTGGACGAACCGGCCACCGGCCTCAATCCTGAAGAGGCGGCCTTTTTGATGAACCTGATCAGGACGTTGCGGAGCCAGGGAGTAACGGTCCTCCTGGTGGAGCACAACATGCGCCTGATAACCAACATCTGCACACGGATCACCGTGCTCAACTTTGGAGCGAAAATCGCCGAGGGGACTCCCGAGGAGATAGTGGACAACCCCGATGTGATCACCGCCTACCTGGGGAAACGCCGCGGTGCTTGAGATCAAAGCTCTCAACGTGGCCTACGGGCGGGTGCAGGTGCTCTTCGACGTCTCGATCAGCGTGCCGGAGGGGGAGTTGGTGACGGTGATCGGCGCCAACGGAGCAGGGAAGACCACCCTGCTGCTCACCGTCTCGGGAGTGCTCAGGCCCCAGAGCGGCGAGATCTCCTTCGAAGGTGAGGGCATCGACAGTCTCAGACCTCACGAGATAGTCGGCCGGGGTCTGGGCCACGTGCCGCAGGGCAAGGAACTCTTCCCCGCCATGACGGTCCTGGAAAACCTGGAGATGGGCGCGCACATGGTGAAAGAAGAGGACGAGTACCGTCGCCGGCTGGAGCGGGCCTTCGAGTTCTTCCCGCGCCTCTCCGAGCGGGCCCGCCAGCGCGCCGGGACTCTGAGCGGCGGGGAGCAGCAAATGCTCGCCATCGCCAGGGCCCTGATGGCCGAACCTCGGCTCCTGCTGCTGGACGAGCCTTCGGCGGGCTTGGCCCCGATCATCGTGGACCACCTGGCCGAGATCATCCTCGACCTCAATCGCCACGGCTTGACGGTGTTGCTGGTGGAGCAGAACGCCTTCCTGGCATTGGAGATCGCCCGGAGAGCCTATGTGATGGAGTCGGGTCGGGTGGTGGAGAGCGGCGACACCCGGGACGTGCTCGAGAGCGATCTCGTGCGGCGGGCCTATCTGGGGATCTGATGGGCGAGTTGAGAATCGGGGTCGACATCGGCGGGACTTTCACCGACTGGGTGATGGCCGATCCCCAGGGTGGGGTGCGGGTTGTCAAGACCCCCACCACCGCCGATGGGTTCGGGGGCGTCTTCAACGCCATGGACGAAGCGGGAGTGACCGGAGACAGGTTCCGCTCTTTCGCTCATGGGACCACCCTGGGCACCAACGCCTTGATAGAGAGACGCCTCCCACGGGTGGCCATGGTGACCACCAGGGGAGTCACGGCCGTTCTGACCCAGGCCGCCCGCGGTTCCAAAGAGGACATCTGGGACATCTACCACGAATCTCCCCGTCCCTCGATCGTCAAGCCGCGAGACCGCATGGAAGTCACCGAACGGACGCTCAGTTCCGGCGAGGTGCGCACCCCTCTCGACGAGAAGGAGGCCCGCAGGGTGGCCCGCATTCTCAAGGGACGGGGCATCCGGACCATCGCGGTGTGCTTCCTCCACTCCTACACCAACGGCCGCAACGAACGGAGGATGAAAGAGATCATCCTGGAGGAGCATTCGGAGGCGCTGGTCCGCACCTCCCATGAGACCATTCCCCGCATCCTCGAGTACGAACGTTTTACCACCACCATCCTCAACGTCGCCCTGATCCCGGTGATGATCGATTACCTGCAGGCCCTTGAGCAGGGTCTGCGGGGTCGGGACTACCCCGGTGACGTGCTGATCGTGCAGTCGGCGGGGGGCCTGATGGGGGTGGATGCCACCTCCGACATCCCGGTCCGAACCGCCAACTCGGGTCCCTCGGCGGGGGCGATCGCCGCGAGAGAGATCGGGGCGCTGGCCGGCTTCGAGAACATAATCGGCCTCGACATCGGCGGAACCAGCACCGACGTTTCCGTGACCCTCGACGGTCGGCTGAGGACCACCGAGACCTGGGAGGTGGAGTGGGGACATCCGATCATGTTCCCGGCGGTGGACATCATCACCGTGGGAGCGGGGGGAGGGTCGGTGGCGTGGTTCGACCCGGGAGGAAAGCTCCGTTCGGGACCTCACAGCATGGGCGCCGTGCCCGGACCGGCCTGCTACGGCAAGGGAGGGGACCAGCCCACCAACACCGATGCCCACGTGGTGATGGGGAACCTCAGGCCGGGCGCCATGTTGGGCGGGGCGATGGAGATCTCGCCCGAGCTTGCCCACAAGGTGATCCATGACGGGATCGGTCGAAGGCTGGGCGCCGACGCGGTGTCCGCCGCGGCGGCGGTGATCGCGGTGGCCGAGGCGAACATGGCCAACGCCATCAGGCTGGCGACCATGAGGCGGGGATTGGATCCCCGCGACTTCGCACTGGTGGCGTTCGGCGGCGCCGGGCCGTTCCACGGGGCGCGGGTGGCGGCCCAGTTGCGAATCCCCACCGTCTTGGTGCCTCCCAGGCCCGGACTCACTTCGGCTCTGGGTTGTCTGATGGCAGATATCCGCCATGACCTGGGCGCCAGCATGTTCTACGGGGAGGCGGCCGCGGTTGACATCGACGAGATGAACGACCGCTTTGAGGAATTCGACGCCCGGGTGCGGGCCGCCCTTGACCGGGAGGGCATACCGCCGGAGAACCAGTTCGTGGAAAAGACCATCGACATGTGCTATGCGGGCCAGTGGAGGGTGTTCGCCATCCCGGTCATCGGCAGAATGACCGCAGAGAGTCTTTCCGAGAGCGTGGAACTCTTCAGGAAGCTGTATCTGCAGCGGTTCACCTTCGATCTGGGAGAGCGGGAAGTGGAGATCCACGGCATCAACGTCACCGGAACGGGGATCTCCGACAAATACCGACCACAGGCGGTCGAAGCGGACTCCGCCGCGCCGGGCACTTCGGCCTCGCGTCCCGTCTACTGGCGAGAGGCGGGGGGCTGGGTGGACACCCCGGTGTGGTCCCGGCCTTCCCTGCCGGTCGGGTTCCGGACGGTTGGGCCGGCCG
The DNA here is from genome assembly GCA_009837815.1 of Acidimicrobiia bacterium. GTDB lineage: Bacteria > Actinomycetota > Acidimicrobiia > Spongiisociales > ZC4RG35 > Bin76. The sequence continues at coordinate 5,075 of VXSV01000088.1, read as the reverse complement.
TGGTGGAGCAGATGGACTCCACGACCCTGGCGCCGCCCGGAATGAGTCTGCATGTAGACCGCTACCTCAACCTGGTGCTCGACACAACCGGGAGGGGAGGTGAGGGATGAACGGTGAGGTGCGCGGGCCGGAGTCGACGCACGGGGTCGATCCTGTCACCTTCTCGATTCTCTCCAGCGCCTTTGTCAGCCTGGTGGACGAGATGGTCGAAGCCCTGCGGGATTCCTGCCTGTCGTTCGTGATCTACTGCGGAGATGTCAGCGGGGGGATGCTCAACGCCCGGGGTGAACTGATAGCCCAGGGCACCAGGGACGTGGCGGTCCATGTCGGGGCGCTCCAACCCAGCACCAAGTCGGTGATCGAGGACTTCGCCGGCGTGGACGGAGGGATCGAGGAGGGGGACGTCTTTGCATTCAACGAGCCATACCGGGGAGGAACGCATCTTCCCGACATGACATTCATCAGCCCGATCTTCTGGGAGGGCAGGCTCATCGCCTTCACCGCCACCAAGGGACACTGGTCGGATGTGGGCGGCCCCACTCCCGGCTCCATGAATGCGCTGGCATTGGACATCTATGCGGAAGGGTTGGTCATTCCCCCGCTCAAGGTGGTTTCCCGGCGTGTGATCCGCCATGACGTGAAGAACCTGATCATGGCCAACATCCGACTGCCGGTCAACTCCACCGGCGACCTGATCGCTCACATCGAGGCGGCCCGGGTCGGGGAAAGCCGGCTCCACACCCTAATAGGAAAGTACGGGCTTGACACCGTCCTCGGCGCCATGGAAGAGACGCTCGACCATTCCGAGCGTGAACTGGCTGCCGAGATCCTCCGATGCCCTGAGGGGGTCTGGGAGACCGAGGACTTCATCGACTACGATCCCCAGGCGCCCGAGGACGGCCCGGTGAGGGTCTCTCTCAAGATGACCATCCAGCACGATCCCCCGCGGGTCATCTATGACATGACCGGGTCCGGCCCGCCCGTGCAGTCGGGCATGAACGGCACCCGCGGTTCGACCACCGGAGCCCTGGTGGCGGGCACCAAATACATCTTTCCCAAGCCTCTGATGAATGCCGGTTGGCTGCGCATCATCAAGGCGATCTTTCCGGAGACCAGCGTCGTCAACGCGGTCCGGCCCTACGCGGTGTGCGGGGAGGTGTCGGGGGCTTACGAGAAGACCACCGCCTGCGTCCAGCGGGTGTGGGCACAGGTGGCGCCCCGGCGATCCTTCGCCGGGAATTTCAACCTCGAGTACGTGGTGGCCGGCGGGGTGGACGACCGTCCCGGCCGGCACAACAACTACTTTGTCTATTACCACTGGCACACCGGCGGCTGGGGGGGTAAGCATGGCGCCGACGGGCGGGACTGCGGCGCCGCCATCTTCGGACTGGGCATCCTCAACCAGTCGACCGAGGTGATCGAGAGGATGTGGCCGGTCACCTTCGACCGCCTGGCGCCGGTCACCGATTCGATGGGGGCGGGAAGGTGGCGGGGAGGAGCGGGGCTGGAGTCGGTACTCCGGGCCGAGAACGCCGGAGGTGTGAGACTGTCCTACATCGCCGACCGGGGAGAAGAAGGCCCCGGTGGACCCCGCGGGTTGTTCGGGGGCAAGGACGGGATCCCGATCCGGGTAGCCAAGAATGTCGGCACCGACCGTGAGGAAGACCTTCCCATCTACTTCGCGGACGAGTTCGTCGGCCGGCACGGCAACTTCTACCACGTGTCGTCGGGAGGCGGCGGGTACGGCGACCCCCTGGACAGGGAGCCGGAAGCGGTGCTGGAGGACGTGCTGGACAGGTACGTGTCGATCCAATCGGCGCTCTCCGATTACGGGGTGGTGATCGAGGTACGAGACGCCGATCTTCTCGATTTTGTGATAGACGCCGAAGCAACCCGAGACTTGCGGGCCGAAATGCGCGCCGCCCGAATGAACACAGGAGAGAAACTGCCATGACAGACGCCCGATCGACCTTCGTTGACCTGTACACCCAACGCACGCCCGGATCCCTGCGACTCTACGAGGAGGCCAGAAGACACCTGCCCGGCGGCGTCCCCGGCAACGCCGGATTCCGCCCCCCGTATCCCCTGTATGTGGACAGAGCCCGCGGCCCCTTTCTCTGGGATGTGGACGGGAACCAATACATCGACTCGTTAATTGGAGGAGGCCCTCACATCCTGGGACACTCGCCTCCCGCGGTGATGGATGCGGTGGCCAAGCAACTCTCCTCCGGCACCAGCACCATCGCACCTTCTCCCAACAATCTGGTATTGGCGGAGAAGATTCGAAAGCACATGCCGCACATGGAGATGATTCGGTTCGTCCACACCGGCTCGGAGGCGGTGCACATGTCGATGCGGGTGGCCCGCGCTTTCACCGGTCGCCAGAAGATCGGCAAATTCGAGGGCAATTTCCACGGCGGCTACGACAACCTGCTGGTGAGCGGAACCTCCTTCGCCGGACCCGAGGAGCGTCCGGTCTCCTTAGCGGAGGGAGCCGGGATACCTCAAAGCGTACTGGACGACACCGTGGTCCTCCCCTACAACAACACCGACGCGGCGGTGGCCCTGATCGAAGAACACGCCTCGGAGTTGGCCGGGGTGGTGGTGGAAGCGGTGGGAGGGACATGGATGGCGGGAATCGTTGCCGAACAGCGGTTCCTGGAGGCGATCCGGGAGGTCACCGCCCGCCACGGCATCCTCCTGATCTTCGACGAGGTGATCACCGGGTTCAGGGTCGCCCTGGGGGGAAGCACGGCGGTCACCGGAGTCACCCCGGACCTGGTGGCGCTGGCCAAGACAATCGGAGGAGGACTGCCGATGGGCGCATTCGGGGGCCGACGCGACGTCATGGACCATGTCGTCACTCCCCCTCGGGACGCCGACGACAAGCGGGTCACCATCTTCCAGTCCGGGACCTTCCAGACCAACCTGGCCTCGTTGGCGGCGGGGATTGCGATGCTGTCGGAACTGGAGAAACCCGGGGTCTATGAGAATCTCGAGGAAACCGGCGAACAGGTGCGAAAGGGCATAGAGAAGATCGGCGCCAACCTGGGACTGCCGGTCCAGGCCACCGGCCAGGGCCCCATTTTCGGGGTGTACTTCACCGACGAACCGGTGCGCACCATCCGCGACGTGCTGGCCAGCGACCGGGAGACGGCCGGAACCTTTTACCTGGGGCTGGTCGCCCACGGGATATACATCACCCCCTACCACCTGGGATTCACCAACGCCGCCCAGAGCCAGGCCGAGATCGATCAGGTGCTGGAAGTCTGTCAGAGGGTGATGGAGACCATCAAGGAGGACTGACCGGTGACCAGTACGGAGAAGAGACCCGAAAGGCCGGGAACGAAGTGAAGGGAATGCTCACAGGAGTGACGGTCCTGGAATTGGGCCAGGTGATCGCCGGCACTTACGGTGGGATGATTCTCGCCGATCTGGGCGCCGAAGTGATCAAGATCGAGCCTCCCTGGGGCGATGCGGCCCGGAACCCGAAGATCACCCCGGTGGGATCCGAGAGCGCCATTCATCTTCAGATGAACCGGGGGAAGAAGAGCATGGTGCTCGACCTGAAGAGCGAGGCGGGGCGAGAGATCTTCTGTGATCTGGTGGCCTCTTCGGACGTGGTGATCGACAACTTCCGTCCCGGAGTCATGGAACGCCTGAGAATCGACCCTGAGAGTCTCTCCCGACACAACCCCCGGATCATCACCGTGTCTGTCACCGGCTTCGGCGCGACGGGGCCTGCCCGCGATCGCCCGGCATTCGATCTGGTGGTGCAGGCCTACAGCGGCCTGCTGGACATGACCGGCCCGGGGGACGGCCACCCGGCGCGGGTCGGGATTCCCATTGCCGACATCTGCGGCGGGATCTTCGCCGCCCTGGCGGTGCTGGGCGCCCTGGTGGGCCGGGAGCTGCATGGAGAGGGCCGGCACGCCGACATCTCGATGCTCGATGCGCTGGTCTCGATGCTGTCCTATGACGCCTTCGACCACCTGAACACCGGGGCGGCGATCGAGCGGCGAGGTACCGCCCATGCGCACATCGTTCCCTGGCAGGCCCTGGAGGTGAAGGACGGCTTCGTGGTGGTGGCGGCCCGCGGCGACAAGTTCTGGAGAAACCTGTGCGACGCCATAGGGCGTCCCGACCTCAAGGACGACCCCCGCACCAGGGACAACGCCGCCCGCCTGCAGCACCGTTCCGTGGTGGAGGAGATCCTGACCACCGAGTTCGCTCGCCGGACGAAGGCCGAATGGATGGAGATGACGGAGACATACGATCTCCCGGTGGCCCCGGTCAACAACATCGCCGAAGTGTTCACGGATCCACAGGTCCGGGCGAGGGACATGGTGCGACAGTACCGGCACCCGGTCCTGGGCGATTTGTCCTACCTCACCAGCCCCGTGAAGCTCAGCGGCTGGCGCCATCCCAACCAGTCCGCTCCCATGCTGGGGGAGCACACCGCCGAGGTTCTGCTGAAGAAGATGAACTACTCGCCCGAAGCCATCGAAGACCTCCTGGACGCGGGCGTGGTTCGCACGGACGGGGATCATGACGGGGGAGTGGCTGCAGGCATGCGATCATGACCGAAGGCACAGGCCTCATCTCCTCGGCCACCTCCCCTCCGCTCGGCGACCGGGATGGCGGCTCCCCCGAGAGGGGTGGCGTTCTTCACGGTTTGAGCGACGCCCGACTCCTCGGCATCTTCAAAACCATGTACACCATCCGCCGGTTCGAGGTGACGATGGAACGCGCCCACCTGGCCGGAGACCTGTACGGGCCTTTCCACTCCTCGATGGGACAGGAGGCGATCCCGGCAGGGGTGTGCGCCGCTCTTCGGGCCGATGACGTGGTCGCCTCCACTCACCGGGGCCACGGGCATGCGATAGCCAAGGGCGCCGAGCTGGGGCCGATCTGTGCTGAACTGTGGGGCAGGGCCACCGGGTACTGCGGGGGAAAGGGCGGGTCTATGCACATCGTCAGCACCCGCCACGGATTCATCGGCCAGAGTCCGATCATCGGGGGAAGCGGTTTGCTCGCCACCGGAGCGGCCCTGGCATTCGATGTGAGGGGGGACT
>VXSV01000083.1 GCA_009837815.1 Acidimicrobiia bacterium | reverse complement strand
GGCGAACAGGAAGAGCAGCGTCGGAGCCTGCAAGGAGCCGCCGAACGGGCCCATGAACCGGCCGTCACCCTCGACGGGGTGCGGATAGAGGTAGCCGCCAACATCGGCGCCGAAGAAGACGCCGTCCGGGCGGTGGAGCTGGGCGCCGAGGGGGTGGGACTGTTCCGCACCGAATTTCTGTTCCTCGACAGGACCCGGCCCATCTCAGAAGACGAACAGTACGAGGCCTACCGGACGGTGCTGCAGACCTTCGGCGACCAGCTGGTGGTGGTGCGGACCCTCGACGTCGGCGGGGACAAACAGGTTCCCGGGATAGAGATCGGCGAAGAGCTCAACCCCTTCCTGGGGCTCCGGGGCATAAGACTGACCCTGGCCCGCCCGGAGATGATGCACGCCCAGTTGCGAGCCCTCCTGCGGGCCGGGACCGCCGGGCGGCTGGCGATCATGGCGCCCATGGTGGCGGGCAGGGCCGAGCTGCTGGCGTTCCGGGCGGCGCTGGAAAATGCCGAGCGCTCCCTGGCGGGAGACGGGCTCTCTCACTCGACCGACTACCAGGTGGGGATCATGATCGAGGTCCCCTCGGCGGCGCTGGTCGCCTCCCGTCTGGCGCCCCACATCGACTTCTTCTCGATCGGCACCAACGACCTGACCCAGTACACCCTGGCGGTGGACCGCACCAACCGGGAGGTGGCCGACCTCGCCGACCCCTTCGATCCAGGGGTCCTGCGTCTGATCGCCGAGACCGCCCGGGCCGGGGAGGCTCACCAGAGCTGGGTCGGAGTTTGCGGGGCGATGGCGGGAGATCCCCTGGCGGTTCCCGTGCTGATCGGCCTGGGCGTCACCGAACTCTCGGTGGCCATCCCGGCGGTGCCCGCCATCAAAGACAAGGTGCGATCCCTCAGCCTGGAGGAGTGTCGCATGGTGGCCGCCCGATGCCTGGAAGCCGCCGACGCCCAAGAGGCGAGAGAACTCCTGGCCGGCATGTGACCGAGCCATCCGACCGGGCCTATCTGCGGGCGGTGGTCCGGGGACGGGTGCAGGGAGTCGGGTTTCGCTGGTGGGTGCACGAACTCGCCCGGACCCTGGAGTTGGTGGGCCGGGTCTCCAACCAGCCGAACGGCGCCGTACTGGTCATGGCGGAGGGAAGCCGAGCGGACCTGGAAAAGCTGGTCGAAGGGCTCTCGGTGGGGCCCCGCCACGCGGCGGTGACCGGGGTGGAGGCGGAGTGGTCAACCCCCCGACATCGCTGGAGACGCTTCGCCATAGACCACGGCTGAGATCCCCCGCGCTCCCTCCTGCGGATGGTTCTCCTCCCGACAGGAATCTCCGTCGCTCACCCGGGCGCGCCGGGGACCCTCCGTCTGCCGAGCCTTCGAAAGGAGCGACCCGAGGGACTGTTCAGCAACACGTTCGCCACCGCCACGATGACGGCGCCCACAACCAGCAGATCGAGGCGGGCAACCGTGATGTCGGTGAACAGCCCCAGCCACAGGAGGCCCACCACCGGCGACGCGTAGATGAGAGCGTTGACGCCCAGGTCGGGGGTGATCAGGACGGCCTTTCGGGCCAGGGCCGCCCCGGGAACGAAACTGACCCCCACGGCCACCGCCCAACCGAATGATTCCGCAGAGATGCTCCCGCCGGTAACCCACCCGATCAAGGCGTTGGGAAGGATTGCGATCACCCCCGAAAGGCAGTAGACAAACAGCAAACAGCCGAACTCCAGGTTCTCCCATTCCAGACGGGCGTCGGTCTTTTCGGAGATCTCCGAGGCAACGCCATAGGCGAAGGGAAACCCGAGCGTTGCGACTCCGGCCTGGAGAAGTGCGGATATCACGGTCAGGATGATCCCGAACACCCCTCCCGCCAAAACGGTCCCTCGGGCGTCGAAGCCGACTGTCCCGACCACCACCGCCGCCATTCCGATGAACGCCAGTCCCAGCCCGATCCACGAGAAGGCGCCCACCTTCCGGTACCTCCCCCCGGTGGTCCGGTCCCATCTGGCCAGGACCAGGACGAACAGGACGGGCCAGGTGTAGTGCAGCACCGAGACCGTGGCCGTGTCCACGTAGTGGATGGCCCATGCGAAGAACGCGAACGCGAACCGCCCCACCACCAACAGCCACAGCAGCGCCACCAGGTCCCATCTGCGGACGCCGTCGGTCTTCAGCCCCACCGACCGCCGGTAGAGCACCCGTCGACTGACCGGATCGGAAAAGACCGGACGGTGCAGCACAAACAGCAAAACCCCCAGTCTCAGCGACGTCCCCACCCACACCCCGGTGTTGTACCAGAAAGGGTGGTTGTCTCCGAATGTCAGCTCTACGAACAGGCCGTTGGTGGAGAAGAACACCACTCCTGCCGCCATCATCGCCACCGCCCGGCCATGACGACTCTTCACTTCTATGCCTACCGCCGCCTCTGCCGGCGATCAGGCCGGAGCAGGTGCTGATCGGCGCCGACGCCCCAACCTGTTCAGCCGGATCAGGGCTCTTCCAGGTTGCGAAGCGCCACCGGTATGCAGTTGGAGATGATCGCTTGGGGATGCCGCTGGAGGAACGCTCAGCCCTCCACCGACAACAGGGCGGTGAAGTCGGCTATGACCTGGTCGGCATCGTCGCCGTCCACATCCACCGAGATGGTTGTTCCCTGGGTGGCGCCCAGTTTGAGGATGCCCAGCATGCTCTTTGCGTCCACTGTCTTATCGCCGGAGGTGACGGTGATCTTGGATGCGGAAGCCTTGGCGCGCTTGACGAACTCGGCCGCCGGACGGGCGTGGAGGCCCGCCGGGTTGGTGATAGTGATCTCTACCTGCATGAGAAGGTCTCCAGTGACTCGGGATCAGTCGAAGCTTACCTAGCCCGAGCCCGGCCGTATCGAAGGCCGCCCACACCGTGTCTCCCACCGACAGCTCCTCGTCGGCCACGGCCGGTTCATCGCCGGCCACGCCACGGCGTTGCAGGGGCCGCCCATGCACGCTGCTCCCGCGCCGGTCCCGGCCGGATCGCCGACGCCTCCGGTAGCCTTGGGACGGTGACCCGTCTGCTGCTCATCCGTCATGCCCCGGTGGCCACCACCGGGAAGGTCCTTTACGGACGGGAGCCGGGACATCACATCACCAAGGCGGGACGGGCCGTCGCCCGGGAACTCGCACGGCGACTCGGCAAGGTGGATATCCAGGCTGTCTATTGCTCGCCCCTCGAGCGCACCCGGGAGACCGCCGCCCGCATCGCCGAGCCTCACGGCCACTCGCCGGTGGGCGAAGCGGGCCTGATGGAAGTGGACTACGGGGAGTGGACCGGCCAGGAACTGGCGAAACTCTACAAAATGCCCGAGTGGAAGACCGTGGTCCGCCAACCTTCCCGCATGCGCTTTCCGGGCGGTGAGTCGCTGGCGGAAGCACAACTCAGAGGAGTGCAGGTATGTGAGGAACTGGTGGGACGCCACCCCGACGGGACCATAGCAATAGTCACCCACTCAGATATCATTCGCTTGGTGTTGGGGTTCTACCTGGGCCAGCCGCTTGACTTCCTGTCCAGACTCACCGTCTCTCCCACCTCGGTCTCAGTGCTGGACATCTCCAAAAAGGGCGGGGTGATGGTCACCGCCGTCAACACCAACGGGAACCCGGTCTCATGGCAATGAACAATCTCGGACCCGCCGAGTGGTTCGTGGTGGGCGCCATCGGCCCCCCGGGGAAGCGTCGCTTCTATTTCCAGGTGGTGGCCGACGGCAACCGGCATTCCCTGCTGGCCGAGAAGCAGCAGGTGGAGGCCCTGGCCTCCCAGGGATGGCGCAGCCTCCAGCGGTCAGGGGTGGAGGTCGACGCCACGGCGGTGGAGTCCATCCTCTCCTCCGACCTGGAGATCGACGATCCGGCCGGCGGCGAGGACTTCCGGGTGGGCACCATCAACGTGGGAATCCGACCGTCAGGACTCATGAACATCTCCTTCGAATCGGACCGGGACGAACAGGGTCTGATGTTCATGGTCTCACCGGAGCAATTCCGGGCCATGGCTCTGTTGGCTCGAAGGCTGGTCAGAGCCGGTCGCCCGATCTGCCCCTGGTGCCGACTGCCGAAGAACCCCGATGGCCATGAGTGTCCCGCCCGCAACTGAGCGCCGGACCGACCGGTTGATCATCGCGGAACTGGTGGGGCGCTTCGCAGCCGCCTCCAACGCCACCTTCCTGGGAGAAGACCCCGAAGGGGTTCTGTGGGTCTACAAACCGGCGGCGGGAGTGCGCCACCTCTGGGACTTCGAGCCCGACTCGTTGACCAACCGGGAGATCATGGCCTACGAGGTCAGCACCCAGATGGGACTCGATCTGGTTCCCGAAACGGTCGAAGCCTCCGGACCGCTGGGACCGGGCGCGGCGCAGCGTTATCTGGACCCTGACCCCGACTTCGACTATCGCTCATGGTTCGAAGACCGACTCGATCCCCGGCTGTGGCCGGTGGCCGTCTTCGACCTGGTGGCCAACAACGCCGACCGCAAACTCGGCCATGTGCTGGTGGAATCGGACAGCGGACGGCTCTTCGCCATCGACCACGGGCTCACCTTCCACGCCCACGAGAAGCTGCGCACCGTTCTGTGGGCCTTCGCCGGAGAACCGATTCCCGATCCCCTGGTCGAAGCGGTCGCCCGACTGCGGGAGTCCCTCGATGGACAGATGGCCCGCCGGGCGGCGGAACTCCTCACCCCTCCCGAATCCGACGCTCTCCGCCGGCGCGCCGACAGCATCCTGGCCGACCCGAGACACCCCCACC